>NZ_JBFALC010000019.1:0-138791 GCF_040656035.1 Streptomyces sp. NPDC050211 | reverse complement strand
GGTGGGGGTGGGGTGGCGCCGGCTGTTCGTGGGGGCCCGCCCCCCCGCCGGGGCGCCGCCCGCGCCGGCGGGGCCCCCCCCCCCCGCCCCGGGTCCAGTCCGCGGCTAGGCGGCCGGAGTCATCCGGTCCACCATGTCCGGGTGCTCCTTGAGCCAGGCGGCGACGGCCTCCTCCTCATGGCCCTGTCCGCGGTCCTTGATCTCCTGCTCCAGGGTTCCGAGCTCGTCCTCGCTCATCTTGAAGTTCTTGATCCACTTCGTGAGCTGCGGGTACCGCTCGGGGAAGTCCTGGTTGGAGATGGTGCGGATGGTGTTGCCCTCGCCGAAGTACTTCTCCGGGTCGGCGAGCTTGGTCAGCTTGTACTCGCTGTACGCCCAGTGCGGCGACCACAGGACGACGGCGATCGGCTCCTGCTTGGCGTAGGCCCGCTTGAGCTCGGCCAGCATCGCGGGCGTGGAGCCGTCGACGACGTCGTACTCCTTGTCGAGGCCGTACCCGGGCAGGACCTTCGTCTTCAGGAGGTTCATCTCGCCGGTGCCCGGCTCGATGCCGATGATCTTCCCGTCGAAGGTGTCGGCCTTGCCCTTGAGGTCTTCAAGGGAGTCGATGCCCTTCACGTACGAGGGGACGGAGACTTCCAGTGACGTCGGCTCGTACCAGGTGCCCAGGTCGTTGAGCTTGTCCTTGTGCTGTTCCCAGTAGTTCGACTGGGCGTACGGCAGCCAGGCGTCGAAGTTGAGATCGAGGTCGCCGGAGGCCAGGCCGGTGTAAACCGGGCCGACGTCCATCTGCTTGAGGTTCAGCTTGTAGCCGCGCCGCTCCAGGACGTTCTTCCACAGGTAGGTGACGGCGATGTCCTCGTCCCAGGGGAACCAGGCCACGTCCAGGGGACGCTTCGCCTCGGCCGGGCTCGCGGTGCTCTGCACCGGGGCCAGCTTGTCGACGACACCCGGGTTGGACTTCAGCCAGGTGCGTACGGCTTGCTGCTGCTTGCCCTGGCCGGCCTTGTTGATCTCCGACTCCAGGCTGGTGAGCTGTTCCTCGGTCAGCTTGAAGTTCTTCAGCCACTGGCTGACGACCGGGTTCTCCTGCGTGAAGCCCTTGCGCGCGAGGGTGTGCACGCCGTCGCCCGAGCCCCAGGCGCCCTTCGGGTCCTTGAGCTTCTTCAGCTTGTAGTCGCTGTACGCCCAGTGCGGCGACCAGAGCGTGACGACGATCGGTTCCTGCTTGTCGTAGGCGCGCTTGAGCTGGGCCAGCATCGCCGGGGTGGAGCTGTCGACGACCTTGTACTCCTTGTCGAGGCCGTACTCCTTGAGAACCTTGCTCTTGAGCAGGCTCATCATGCCGGCGCTGGACTCGATGCCGGTGATCTTGCCGCCGAACTCCGCGGCCTTGCCCTTGAGGTCGTCGAGGGAGTCGACGCCCTTCATGTAGGCGGGCACGCTCAGCTCGAGGGAGGTGGGGCCGTACCAGGCGCCCAGGTCCTCCAGCTGCTTGCCGTACTTCTTCCAGTACTGCTCGTGCGTGACCGGCAGCCAGGAGTCGGTCTGGAAGTCGATGTCGCCCTGGGAGAGCGAGGTGTAGAGCGGTCCGGCCTCGAACTGCTTGGTCTCCACCTCGTAGCCGCGCTCCTCCAGCACCTCCTTCCAGAGGTAGGTGGAGGCGACGCCCTCGTCCCAGGGGATGTAGCCGATGCTGATCTTCTTGCCCTGGCCGACGTTCGTACCGGAGGCGACCGGTTCGGTCTTGTCTCCGCCGCCGAAGACGCCCATGCCGCCCGCGACGAGCGCGAGGACGACGACGCCGACCATGGCGACGGCCGGGCGGGGACGGTACGACCAGATCTTCAGGCCCTGCGCGGCACGCAGCCGGGCGGCGGCGCGGCGGCCGAGCGGCGAGACCTGGGTGCCCAGCGCGCTGGTCATGCGGTCGAGGTAGATCGCGAGGATCACGATGGCGATGCCCGCTTCGGCGCCCAGGCCCACGTTGAGCTGGCCGATCGCCTCGTTCACGTCACCGCCGAGGCCGTCGGCGCCGACCATGCCGGCGATCGCGGCCATGGACAGGCCGAGCATGATGACCTGGTTCACGCCCGCCATGACGGTGGGCAGCGCCAGCGGGAACTGGACGCGCATCAGGGTGTCGCGCGGGGTGGTGCCGAACGCCTCGGCGGCCTCGACCAGTTCCTTGTCGACCTGGCGGAGGCCCAGCTCGGTCATGCGCACGCCGGGAGCGAGCGCGAAGATCAGGGTGGCGACGATGCCCGCGGCGGCGCCGCTGCCGAAGAAGAGGATCGCCGGGATGAGGTAGACCATCGCCGGCAGCGTCTGCATCAGGTCCAGCGCGGGCCGTACGACCGCGCTGACCCGGTTCGAGCGGGCCGCCCAGATGCCCACGGGCACCGAGAGGACGAGCGCGATGACGGTGGCGACGAAGACGAGCGACAGCGTCATCATCGCGTTCTCCCACAACTCCAGGGAGATGATGAAGGCGAATCCCGCGAAGGTGAGGACGCCGGCGAGCGCGCCGCGCAGCCAGAAGGCGATCACCGCGAAGATGCCCGCGAGGAGCAGTGGCTCGGGCGCCTGCAGTACGGAGTCGACGCCTTCGTAGGCGCCGCGGAAGACTTCTTCGAGGAAGTCGAAGAGCCATCCCAGGTGGGTGGTGAGCCAGTCGACCGTGTCGTTGACCCAGGAGCCGAACTCGATCCTAGGCACCGGCCATCACCTTCTCTCCGCCCTTGTCACGCGGGGAGTCGCAGGGCGCGGGGGCCCCGGTCTCGTCACCGAGGAAGCCGACGAGCCGCTGACGCGGTACGACGCCGACCAGCTTGCCCTTTTTGTCGAGCACGGCGACAGGGTGGGAGAGCCGGGCGCTGATGGCGCACAGTTCGGCGAACGGGGTCTCTGGCGTCGCCGTCGCGCACTGGCAGTCGGCCTCGTCGCCGCGCAGCTCCGTGTCCATGACGGAGGACGCGGTCAGGACGCGCGAGCGGTCGACGTCCTTGGTGAAGGAGGCGACGTAATCGTCGGCGGGGCGCACGAGGATGTCCTCGGCGGTGCCGATCTGGACGATGCTGCCGTCACGCATGACGGCGATGCGGTCGCCCAGGCGCATGGCCTCGTTGAGGTCGTGGGTGATGAACACGATGGTCTTCTTCAGCCGCTGCTGGAGCGTCAGGAGCTGGTCCTGCATATCGCGGCGGATCAGCGGGTCGAGCGCGCTGAACGACTCGTCCATCAGCAGCAGATCGGCGTCCGTGGCCAGGGCGCGGGCCAGGCCCACGCGCTGCTGCATACCGCCGGACAGCTCGTCGGGCCAGGACTTCTCCCAGCCGGCCAGGCCGCACATCTCCAGCGCCTCGGTGGCGCGCTTCTCCCGCTCGGCTCGGGGCACTCCCTGGACGGCGAGTCCGTAGCCGGCGTTCTCCAGGACACTGCGGTGCGGGAACAGCGCGAAGTGCTGGAACACCATGCTGATCTTCTTCGCGCGGACCTCACGCAGTTCCCGGGCGCCGAGAGCGGTCAGGTCCTGTCCGTCGAACCGGACCTGTCCCGCAGTCGGCTCCAGGAGCCCGTTGAGCATGCGCAGCAACGTGGACTTGCCGGAACCCGACAGACCCATCACAACGAATATCTGTCCGGGTTCCACGGTGAAGGACGCGTCGATCACGGCGGCGGTGGTGCCGTCGGCCCGCAGTTCGTCGCGGTCGGCGCCTTGCCGGAGCCGGTCGACTGCTTCGTCCGGTCGTCTGCCGAACACCTTGTACAGATGCTCTGCCTCAAGGGTTGATGACACGCGTTTCTCTCTGCTCGGGGGCTATGAACGGGCGGCGCCGGCGCAAGAAAGTTGAAATGCGCAACCGGCATCGCTCCGAGGCGGCGCCTGCCCTTGCCATGGCAGGTCAAACGCCCTAGTGGCCCAGTTCACAAGGCCTTTACTTATGCGCCGTTGACTCGATGAGCTGGGCATACGGGTGACGCATCCGGGTGATTGTCGGTGCCGTACGGCATGATGGCGAGCCGTGATGGGACGACTGATGCTCCTCGACACCGCCTCGCTCTATTTCCGCGCCTATTTCGGCGTTCCGGACTCCGTGAAGGCCCCGGACGGCACGCCGGTGAACGCCGTGCGCGGACTGCTGGAGTTCATCGACCGCCTGGTCAAGGACCACCATCCGGATGCTCTCGTGGCGTGCATGGACGCCGACTGGCGGCCTCAGTGGCGGGTCGACCTGATCCCCTCGTACAAAGCGCACCGGGTGGCGGAGGAGCATGAGGTCGGCCCCGACGAGGAGGTCGTGCCCGACACGCTCTCGCCACAGGTGCCGGTCATCGAGGACGTCCTGGACGCGCTCGGCATCGCACGCGTGGGCGTCGAGGGGTACGAGGCGGACGACGTGATCGGCACGTTCACCGCCCGCGCCACCGGCCGGGTCGACATCGTCACCGGCGACCGCGACCTGTACCAGCTGGTGGACGACGAGCGCGGGGTGCGGGTGCTGTATCCCCTCAAGGGCGTCGGCTCTCTCCAGCTCACCGACGAGGCGTGGCTGCGCGAGAAGTATGGCGTCGACGGGAGGGGGTACGCGGATCTCGCGACGCTGCGCGGGGACCCGAGCGACGGCCTGCCCGGCGTGCCCGGCATCGGCGAGAAGACGGCGGCCAAGCTGCTCACCGAGTTCGGGGACCTGGCCGGGATCATGGCCGCGGTCGACGACCCGAAGGCCAAACTCACCCCGTCCCAGCGCAAACGGCTCGACGAGTCGCGGCCGTACATCGCGGTGGCGCCGACGGTCGTGAAGGTCGCGGACGACGTCCCGCTGCCGGACGTCGACACGACCCTGCCGCGTACGCCGCGCGACCCGGCGGCGCTGGAGAAGCTCGCGGCCCGCTGGGGTCTGGGTGGATCGCTGAAGCGGCTGTTGACGACACTTGACACCTGACAGGCACCGTCGTGTGATGCGTGCCATATCGGCGTGAAGCACCCAGAAATTGTTCACGCGCGAGGTGTTAACTGGGGGGAAGTGCTAACTTAGGTAAACCTAAGCTAAGGGAACAGGGAGGCCGTCATGGCAGAACGTCCGGCCCGCAAGCCGCGGAAGCCCCACGCCGCACAGGTCGTGCGTACCGAACGGCTGACCCCCCATATGCAGCGAGTCGTACTCGGCGGCGACGGGCTCTCCGACTTCGCGGCGGACACCTGCACCGACCACTATGTGAAACTCCTGTTCCCGACCGGCGGCGCGACCTACCCGGAGCCCTTCGACCTGGAGCGGATCCGGGCCGAGTTCCCCCGTGAGCAGTGGCCGGTGACCCGGACGTACACCGTGCGGCACTGGGACGCGGAGCACCGCGAGCTGACGCTGGACTTCGTCATCCACGGCGACGAGGGGCTGGCCGGCCCCTGGGCGATGCGAGTGCAGCCCGGTGAGACCGTCCGGTTCATGGGACCCGGTGGCGCCTACGCGCCCGACCCGAGCGCCGACTGGCATCTGCTCGTCGGCGACGAGAGCGCGCTGCCTGCCATCGCCCGCTCCTTGGAGGACCTGCCCGCCGGCGCCAAGACGTTCGCCTTCGTCGAGATCTCCGGCCCCGAGGAGGAGCAGAAGGTCGACTCCGACGTGGAGATCATCTGGCTGCACCGCGGGGACCGGCCCATCGGCGAGGCGCTGGTGGAGGCCGTACGGGCGCTGGAGTTCCCCGAGGGCCGGGTGCACGCGTTCGTGCACGGCGAGGCGGCGTTCGTGAAGGAACTGCGCGCCCTGCTGCGGGTCGAGCGGCAGATCCCGCGTGAGGACCTTTCCATCTCCGGCTACTGGCGGCTCGGCCACAACGAGGACGGCTGGCAGGCGGCCAAGCGGGAGTGGAACGCGCGCATCGAGGCGGAGCAGGAGGGCGCGGCGCCGGCCGCGTGACAACGGACCAGTGCGGCCCGCGCGTTGTATGCGCGGGCCGCTTTTTGCGGTCTCAGACAGACCGGTAACGGTCTCAGACCGACCGCTGGTAGGACCGGAACGTCCGGATCGACAGCCACACCGCCGCGACCGCCAGGGCCAGCAGCGCGCCACCGCGGCTGAGTACGTCGCCCCAGTCGGGGTGGTCGGACAAGGCCGAACGGCCCGCCACCATCGCCCAGTCGAGCGGGTTGAAGTCGGCGATGTGCCGCATCCAGCCCGGCATCTGGGAGGGCGCCATGAAGGCGCTGGACAGGAAGGTCAGCGGCAGCAGCAGGAAGGTGTTGATGCCGATGATCGACTCCCGCTCCCGCACCAGCATGCCGAGCGCGTTGGACAGTGCCCCGAAGACCGTGCCCAGCAGCACGGAGGCGAGGACCAGGACCGCGATGCCGCCGACGCCGCCCGGGTAGTCGGCGCCGCCCAGCAGGCCGAGCAGCACGATGATGACCGACTGCAGGGCTGTCACCAGTCCGTTGTTGACGACATTGCCGTTCATCAGCGCGGCCCGGCTGACCGGCGTGGTCAGGAAGCGGTCGAGCGTGCCGCGCTGGATCTCCTCCAGCGTGCCCATGCCCGCCCACAGGTTGGAGCCGAGGGCGCTCATCACAACCACGCCGGGCACCAGGTAGTCGAGGTACGAGGTGGCGCCGAAGCCGCCCAGTTCCACGACCTTCTTGAAGAGGCTGCCGAACAGGAACAGCCAGATCACCGGCTGGATGAGCGTGATGATCGCGTACGCGGGCTGGCGTGCGAACACCATCAGCTGACGCTGGGTCATGTACCAGGTATGGGAGACCGCCGTGCTCATCGCACACCTCCGGCCACGAGAAGGTCACCGGTGCTGTCGGCCTCGGAGTAACGGCGGCCCGCGTACCGCAGATAGACGTCGTCGAGGGAGGGACGCGCGACCGTCGCGGCGGCGACGCCGACCCCGGCGCGTTCCAGTGCCCCCAGCAGTGCGGGCATCGTCGCCGCCCCGTTGTCAGCGCGGACGCTGATGCGGTGCCCGTCGACCAGCACCTCGTGCACGCCCGGCAGACCGCCGAGGGCGCCCTTCAGCAACGTACGACCGGCTTCGCCGACCTCGGCGCGCAGTTCCAAGTGGACGGCGTCGCCGCGGAGTTCGCCCTTGAGGGAGTGCGGGGTGCCCTCCACGACGATCCGGCCGCGGTCGACGATCGCGATGCGCTCGGCGAGCCGGTCGGCCTCTTCGAGGTAGTGGGTGGTGAGCAGGATAGTCAGGCCCTCGTCGCCGGCGAGGCGGGCGATCTCGTCCCACATCGCGGCGCGGGCCTCCGGGTCGAGTCCGGTGGTGGGCTCGTCAAGGAAGAGCACCTCGGGCCGGTGCACCAGACCGAGGGCGACATCGAGGCGGCGTCGCATACCGCCGGAATAGCCCCTGACCGGGCGGCGGGCGGCGTCGGCGAGCTTGAACCGCTCCAGCAGCTCGTCCACGCGGCGGCTCAGCGCGGCGCCCTTCAAGCCGTAGAGCCTGCCCTGGAGTTGGAGGTTCTCGCGGCCGGTGGCGACCGGGTCGGCGCCGGAGTTCTGGGCGACCACTCCGATCGCGCGGCGCACCCGGTCCGGGTGGCGCAGCACATCGTGCCCGGCGACGGTGGCCGTGCCCGAGTCGGGGCGGGCCAGGGTGGTGAGGATCTTGACGGTGGTGGACTTGCCGGCGCCGTTGGGCCCGAGCAGGCCGAAGACGGTACCGGGCTCGACGGTGAGGTCCATGCCGCGCAGGGCGGTGACGTCACCGGGGTAGGTCTTGATCAGCTCGCGCGCCTCCACTGCGGGCGCGCGCGTATCGCTGCTACTCATCACGACAGCTCTCCTGAATGAGCGGATGTACGGGAGTCCGCGAACGCGGACTGACGACTGATCCGCGTGAAGAGCGCCGGGCTATCCTGGGTGTGCCGCACCTCGATGGCCCGGCTGCGCCCCACGGCGGAGTCGGTTCGGGGTTCGTGACCCTGGCGGGGCTGCTGCAACAGCCCGGCCGGGGTCCTTTTCGTTCCGTCCTTACGTCAACTCCGGTGGCCACTCCCCCGTTTCGTGGTAGTGCCGCCACTCTTCGACTCCGGGCAGCGAGCCCTTCCGGATCTCGTCGAGGAAGCCGCGGACCCACTCGGCCTGCGCCTCGACCATGTGCAGCTGGTACTCGACCTCGACGAGGAAGAGCCTCGGCAGCGTCTCGTAGAGCTTCTCGAGCGCGCCCCGGCCACTCGCCGCCTGCACCTCCAGCGAGCTCAGTCGCATCTCCAGCAGCCGCACCACCTCGTCGGGAGGCAGTGCCGCCATCAGCGAGAGCGCCGTCTCGAAGATCGGGTACTCCTTCGCCGGGATGGCGAGCAGGTCGGACAGCCACTCGGCCATCTCCTCGCGCCCGGCCTCGGTGAGTCCGTAGATCGTGCGCTCGGGGCGGTTGCCCTGGCGTTCCACACCGGTCACCTCGACGAAGCCGTGCTTCTCGAGGTTCTGCACGACCGTGTAGAGCGAACCGTAGTTGGTCTTCGTACTGGCGTCCTTGCCCTGGCTGCGCAGGGTCTGGGCGATCTCGTACGGATGCATCGGCTTCTGCCAGAGCGTCGTCATCACGGCGAGCGCCAACGGGTTGCTGAGCTTGCGGCGCTTCCTCGCCATGGTGACTACCTCGCTTCCGTATATCCGTGGCCGAACATATCGCGACTTAATGAGGACCGCAACACACGATGTATCGCGATTTTGCGCACAGGGCAAGGGCGTGAGTAAGTGGGCTCGTCGTGGACATGCCGACGTGACGCACCCGAAACAGGCACTCCCTAATTTCTGTCACCCGACAGGAACTCCGCCCCTTCCCCGCCGAAGGCAGGTGCCGCCGTGGCCTCCCCCTCAGGAACCCCCTCCGACGTACGTCCCGATCCCCCGGAGTCCTCCGACGACCGCGGCCTCGCCGCGTTCGGCTACCGCCAGGAGTTGCACCGCAGCCTCGGCGAGTACGCCTCGTTCGCGGCCGGGTTCTCCTTCATCTCCGTACTGACGACCGTCTTCCAGTTCTTCGCTTTCGGGTACGCGTTCGGCGGCCCCGTCTTCTTCTGGGCCTGGCCGGCGGTGCTGATCGGGCAGTTGCTGGTGGCCGCCTGCTTCGCGGAGCTGGCGGCGCGTTATCCGATCTCGGGCGCGATCTATCAGTGGTCGTCGCGTCTGTCGAACCTCACCTTCGGCTGGTTCGCCGGCTGGATCATGGTGATCGGGCAGATCGTGGTGGTCGCCGCGGCGGCGCTCGCCCTGCAGGTGGTCCTGCCCGCCATCTGGTCCGGCTTCCAGCTGATCGGCGACGATCCGGCACCCACCTCGGCGAGCGGCGCGGCCAACGCGGCCCTCTTCGGTGTGCTCCTGCTGGCCCTGACGACCTTCGTGAACGTCCTTGACAACCGAGTGCTGTCGCTGGTCAACCGCGTCGGCGTCACCGCCGAGATCATCGGCGCCGTCCTCATCATCGTCCTGCTGTTCACCCACTCCGAGCGCTCCCCCGGCATCACCTTCGAGACCGGGACAGCGGCCGAGTCGGGTCTGGTGGGGGCGCTGTTGGTGGGCTCGTTCACGGCGGCGTACGTGATGATCGGGTTCGACAGCGCGGGCGAGATGAGCGAGGAGACGCGCCAGCCCCGGCGCACCGCGCCCCGCACCATCCTCACCGCGCTCGCCTCGGCCGGCCTGCTCGGCGGCCTGATCATTCTCGGCGGTCTGCTGGCGGCGCCCAGCCTCACCGACGGCCGACTCGGGGTCGAGGGCTTGAGCTACGTCCTCACCAGCAGCCTCGGCGACGGCGTCGGGCGGGCCCTGCTCGTCGACGTGGTGGTGGCGATCACCGTCGCGACCCTGGCCATCCAGACGTCGGCCAGCCGGATGCTGTTCTCCATGGCCCGCGACGGCCAGCTGCCCTTCGCCGGTCGCCTCGCGAAGGTCAACCCACGCACCGGCATGCCCGTAGCGCCCGCCCTGGTGGTCGGCGTCCTCGCGGCCGCCCTGCTGCTGCTCAACTTCGGCTCCCCGGAGGCGTTCCTGGCCATCGGCACCACCTGCATCGTGATGCTCTACCTCGCCTACGCCATGGTCACCGGCCCCCTGCTCTTCCGCCGCCTGCGCGGCGACTTCCCGGCCGGCGGCACCGACGAGCAGGGCCGCCCCCTGTTCTCCCTCGGCCGCTGGGGCATCCCTATCAACGCCCTCGCCCTCGTCTACGGCCTGTTCATGACCGTCAACCTGGCCTGGCCACGGGCCGCGGTGTACGACCCGGCGGGCGGGCACTGGTACTTCCAGTGGTTCACGGTGCTGTTCCTGCTGGTCACGCTGGGGGCTGGAGCCCTGTACCGGCTGACGCGTGGACAACGCGTGCGCTCTGCTGGAGAAGTTGCGCCGGAAACGACATCACCGACTCGATAGCGGCGGTCGTCGTGTGTTGTGGGGCATCTCAATGCCGGAAGGGGTGGAGATAGGGCCGGTGCCAGCCCTTGGTCTGGGCCAGGATTTCGGTCCAGCGGTCTTCCAGGTCACGGGCGCTGTCCGGCGCGAGCTGCGGCTCCCCCAGCTTGGCCACGTCCTTCTGGATTCTGTTCATCAGCTCCTTGGCGACGTTGCGGGCATCCCTCTCACCGAGGGCGACGGGGAGTCCGAGGCGGTGGGCGATGGCGCGGAGGGTCATGCTGATCACTTCTTCACGGGTCTTACGTCCAGTGTGGACCCGAGCCCGGATCTACAAGGGCCGGACGGTGATCGGGGTCTCGTACGCTTGACCGGGTGAGACGTAAGGCGCGGATCCCGGACTCTCCGTTGCCGCAGCGCGACGGGGTGGATGCGGTGCGGGTGCGGCTGCCTCTTGAGGGGGCGTGGGGCACGGTGCGGGAGCATCTGGTGGAGCGGCTGTCGGGGGCGGGGGCCGGGGTCGTCGACGGGATGTTCGGCGACGGGCTGTTCGTGGGGGCGGACGGGCGGGCCGTGGCGCCGGACGCGCCCTATGTGCCGGGGATGTTCGTGTGGTTCCACCGGGAGCTGCCGGACGAGGTACCGGTGCCGTTCCCGCTGGAGGTCGTGTACCGGGACGAGCACATCGTGATCGTCGACAAGCCGCACTTCCTGGCCACCACGCCGCGCGGCAGCCATGTCGCCGAGACCGCACTCGCCCGGCTGCGGCGGGAGCTGGGCATCGAGACGCTCGGTGCCGCACACCGGCTCGACCGGCTCACCGCGGGGCTCGTCCTGTTCACCGTGCGGCCCGGGGAACGCGGGGCGTATCAGACGCTGTTCCGCGACAGGCGGGTGCACAAGGAGTACGAGGCCGTGGCGCCGTACGATGCGGGGCTCGCCCTCCCCCGGACCGTACGCAGCCGGATCCTCAAGGAGCGTGGGGTGCCGGCCGCGCGGGAGGTCGAGGGCGAGGTGAACGCCGTCAGCCGTGTCGAGCTGCTCGATCGGCGTGCGGACGGGCTGGGGCGGTACCGGCTCATGCCCAGCACCGGGCAGACGCATCAGCTTCGCGTCCACATGAGCGCGCTCGGGGTGCCGATCCTGGGCGATCCGCTCTACCCGGAGGTGGCCGACCCCGTGCCGGCCGGTGACTTTCGGCGTCCGCTTCAACTTCTCGCGCGGGCACTGGAGTTCACCGATCCGGTCACGGGGGTCGAGCATGCGTTTCGCAGTGGGCGGGTGCTGGAGGCGTGGGCGTCGTACGAGACGTGGCGCTCCGCCTGAGGCAGGGGGCAGTGCAACGCGCCCCTTAGGGGCGCGGGGAACTGCGCGACCAGCCCCCACCGGCCCGCAGTGAGCGAACCGCGGATCCGATCAGTTGCCGCGCCACCACCGCAAGAAGCGGCGCCAGGCGCTCGGGCGATGGGGCGGTTCGGTGGGTGCTGGTGTCGGAGGAACGGTCGGCTGGGGTTCGATGGGGGCCGGGGGGACCGTCGGAGGCGTCGGCTGGGGTGGGAGCATGCCGATCTGCCACGTGTCTCGCTGTTGCGGGATGGGGGCGTGGCTCGGCTTCTGCATCACGTCCTGTTGGGGCTTGGGTGCGAAGCGGACGGGGAGTTCCACGAGGTGGCGGGAGGCGACCGACTCCGTCCACTGCAACTCGTCCTCCTCGCAGTCGAGTTGGACGTCCGGCAGCCGCATCAGCAGCGCGTCGACGCCGACGTCGGCGATGGCGCGGCCGAGGTCCTGGCCGGGGCACTCGTGCGGGCCGCCGCCGAAGGCGAGGTGCGAGCGGTTGCCCTGCATGTTGGCGGACAGGTCGGGGCGTACGCGCGGGTCGACGTTGCCCGGGGCGGGGGCGAAGAGCAGCCCGTCGCCCTTGCGGATGCGTTTGCCGCCCAACTCCGTGTCGTGCTTGGCGAAGTAGCCGAGGACGGTGCTGAACGGCGGCTCGTCCCACAGGGACTGCTCGACCGCCTCCGGCACGGTCATCTGGCCGCCGTTCAGCTGGGCGAGGAAGCGCGGGTCGGTGATGACCATGCGCAGCGCGTTGGACAACAGGTTGACGGTGGCCTCGTAGGCGGCGAAGAGCACGAGCCGCAGGTGTTCGCGGACCTCGTCGTCGGTCAGCCGGGCCGGGTGGGTGATGAGGTGGCTGGCGAAGTCCTCCTGCGGCTGGGCACGGCGGGCGATGGTGAGCCGGCTCAGCGCGTCCATGACGTAGGCGTGGCTGGCGATCGCGGTCTCGGTGCCCTTGAGCGCGTCCCGGGCGGCCTGCACCATCGTGTCGTCGTACTCCTCGGCCATGCCGAGGACTTCGCACATCACGGCCATCGGCAGGTGCTCGGAGAACTGGCTGACCAGGTCGGCCTTGCCCTTCTCGCAGAACTCGTTGACGAGGCGCTGGGTGTAGCGGTTGATCTGCCGGCGGATGCCGCGGTGGTCGATGGTCGACATGGCGCCGGTGACCGCGCTGCGCAGCCGCTGGTGCTCCTCGCCCTCGGCGTGGGCGCAGATGGGCTGCCAGGCGATGTGCGGCATCAGCGGGTGGTCGGGCTTGACCATGCCCTCCACGAGCGGGGTCCAGATGCGGCTGTCTCGGCAGAACTGCGAGGGCGTGCGCACCATGTGCAGGTTCTCGGTGTGACCGAGGACGATCCACATCGGTACATCGTCGTGGAGCAGCACGGGTGCCACCGTGCCGTGCTCGTCGCGCAGTTGCTCGTAGAGATCACTCAGGTCCGCCGCCTCGGGACCGTAGAGCCGGTGGAGTCCCCCGGGGCCGGTGCCGTGGGCGGGGCAGCCCGGGGGCGGGCCGGTGATCGGGTCGTGCGTACCGGTCCGGGAGTGGGGTTCAGGCGTCACAGGGGTCGCTCCGAAAAGGGTTCCGATGTGTTGGGGAGTGGCGCATACGGCGGTCAGGTGAGCGCGCCCGTCATCGCGAGCGAGTGCAGGAAGCGCATCAGGGTCATGAGGGTGTCCCGGCTGGAGGCCCGGCGGCGTGCGTCGCACTCCACGATGGGGATCTCCTCGGGCAGGTCGAGCGCGGCGCGCAGGTCCGCCATGGCGTAACGGGGGGCGTCCGGGAAGGAGTTGACGGCGACGACGAAGGGCACGCCGCGCTCCTCGAGACGCCCTATGACGTCGAAGCTGACCTCGAGCCGGCGGGTGTCGATGAGCACGACGGCGCCCAGCGCGCCTTCGAACAGGCCGTTCCAGAGAAACCAGAAGCGTTCCTGGCCGGGGGTGCCGAAGAGGTACAGCACCAGCTGGTCGGTGATGCTGATGCGGCCGAAGTCCATGGCCACGGTGGTGGCCGTCTTGGTGTCGGAGCCGTAGTTGTCGTCGACTCCGATACCGGCCTGCGTCATGGTCTCCTCGGTGGTCAGCGGTCGGATCTCGCTGACGGAACCGACCATGGTCGTCTTGCCGACGCCGAAGCCGCCGACGATCACGATCTTCACCGCGGCCTGGGCCGTGTGCGGCAGGTGGTCCTCGGTACGTGGGCCCGGGATCGTGTCAGAGCTTTTGAAGTCCATGCATCACCGCTTCGAGGAGGTTCCGGTCGGCGATCGACTGCCGCGCGATCGGGGCGCGCGCCTGTACCAGGTCGGCCGCCAGCATCTCGGTGAGCAGCACCGTCATCACGCTGTACGGCAGGCTGAGGTAGGCCGAGAGCTCGGCCACGGACAGCGGGGCGGTACACAGCCGGAGCAGCGCCGTCTGCTCGGGCGTGGCGGAGAGCGGCGGGTCGGCGCACGCCACGATTAACGTGACCAGGTCGAGGTCGGCGCGGGCACCGTCCTCGCCGGAGATCACATACAGCCGCTCGATCTTCTTAGGGCCTTTGCCCTCGCCGTCCTTGGGGATCGGGGGCAGGGGTGGGGGTGGTGCTGCCGCTTTGGGGAATCGCCGCCGGCGTTGGGGAGGAGTCATACGGTCTGCCCGTTGCGCCTGGGCGGACTGGTGAGATGGGCGCCGATGCGGATGACCAGGTCGCTCATGCGGTTGCTCATCAGCCCGGGCTCGGCGAACGTGTCGGACAGCACCGCGAGATAGGCGTTGGGGCCGGCGGCCATCAGATAGAAGTAGCCGCCGTTGATCTCGATGAGGACCATCTTCATCTTGCCGTCGCTGTCCGGGATCTCCTGGGCGACCGCGCTCGCCAGGCTCTGCAGGCCCGCGCAGGCCGCGGCGACACGGTCGGCCGCGTCCGGGTCGCCGCCGTGGCGGGCGATGCGCAGACCGTCGGCGGAGAGGACCACGATCATCTCGATGCCCGGTACTCCGTCGGCGAGATCCTTGAGCATCCAGTCGAAGTTGGCGCGCGATTGGATCACTTGAGGTCCCCCTCGTCGTCGGCCGGGGCATGGGCCGGCTCGTTGGTCGGCTGGGTGGGTGCGGTGGGGTCCTGGTCGCGCTTGAGGCCGTTCCAGAACGCCTCCACCCACTGCCCGGGTGCGGGCTCTTCCTTCTCCTCCGGTTCGGGCTCGGGCTCCCGGGACCAGACGGTGGGCCGGCCGGCTTCCCGGGCGGCGGCCTCGGCGCGCTCGAAGGCGGCCTGCTGGGCGAGGCGCTCGCTGAGCGGGATCTGGACCCGGCGGCGGCGCTGCGGCAGGCCCTGGGCGGTCCACTCGGTGACCACGGGGACGTCGTCCTCCATGGAGACCGACGCGGGGATCTTGGGGCTGGTGGGACGGCGCCGCTTCTCCTTGCGCTTGGGCCCTTCGATCGCGCCGAGTTCGGGCTTGGGAGCGCCGGCCGCGCCGATGCCGTGGGCGTAGGCGGTGGCGATCTCGTCGGTGATCATCTCGCGCGGGACGATCATGACGGCGCGGACACCGCCGTATGCCGAGGTCCGCAGCGAGACCTGCATGTCGTACCGCGAGCAGAGCCGGCCGACGACGGCGAAGCCGAGGCGTGGGCTATCGCTGAGGTCCTGGAGGTCGCTGGCGGTCTTGGCGCGTTCCAGCATGCCCTCGACCCGGGCGCGGGACTCCTCGCTGAGGCTGACGCCGGCGTCCTCGATCTCGATGGCGACGCCGGTCTGCACCTCGACGGCGTTGACGTGCACCTTGGTCTGGGGCGGCGAGTAGCGGGTGGCGTTGTCGAGGAGTTCGGCCGCGGCGTGGATGACCGGCTCGATGGAGATGCCGCGGATGTTGACCTTGGCGATGGAGTCCAGCGAGATGCGCCGGTACTCCAGGATGCGGGACATGGCACCGCGCAGCACGCTGTACAGCGGCACGGGCTCGGGCCACTGGCGGCCGGGGCGGCCACCGCCGAGGACGGAGATGGAGTCGGCGAGCCGGCCGATCAGTGCGGTGCCGTGGTCGATGCGCAGCAGGTCGTCGAAGACCTCGGGGTTGCGGCCGTGGTCCTCCTCCATCTCCCGCAGTTCCTTGTTCTGCTGGTGGACGATGGCCTGGACGCGGCGGGCGATGTCGACGAAGGAGCGCTGGGCGGAGTCGCGCAGGGATTCCTCGTAGTCGACGACTTCGAGCATCGACTTGATCAACAGCCGCTGCGATTCGGGGAGTTCGCGGTAGGACGGGTCGATCTTGCCGAGGTCGCGCATCACCTCGAAGACGGCGTTGCCGCACCGCAGCCGGTAGATGGCGGCGGGCACGATCTCCTTCGCGAGGCGGCGCACCTCGTCGTCGTGGGAGGCGATGCGCTGTTCCAGATACGCACTGTGACGGGCGTGCTCCGCGCGCACGTCCCGCAGGATGCGGCCGCGGCGTACCGCTTCGGCTGCCGTTCCGATCACCAGCAGGGTGGCGACGGCGCCGGACAGGCCGATGGCAAGCCGGGCCGGTCCGGTCACCAGGGCGACGGCGGCTCCGGTCGCCGCGGCCATCGCTATGGCGGGCAGCAACAGCAGGCGGGTGTACGGCAGTTCACGTCGACGAGGTGGAGAGGCGGGAGGAGTGTGAACGCTCACCATGTAGGCCCTCTGAAACGAATCGGCGGGGTGTCGGGGGAGCTTGCAGGGGGTACGTCTTGGAGTTGTCGGGATCTTCTGTATGTTTGGGAACAAGCGCACGAATATGTGCCAACTCGGTGCGCTGCGGGCGAGCTTAGTCCGACCGGATCATCGCTGAGTCATATTCAGCAAGCACCTGAAATGGGGCGTGGGGCAGGAGTAATCTCGACCCCATTTACACGCTCAGAGATCTTTCGCACACGCTGCGTCACGGCGTACGGCCGTACGAAGAACACTCACCGTGACGGGTGAAGATCGGCTTCCGCGGGCGGCGCTCAGATCCCGGCGATCCGCAGCGCCGCGTCCGCCGTGGCCTCGGCGAACACCGAGACAGGACGTTCGGGTTCGGAGCGGTGGACCAGGATGACGCCCTCGATCAGACCGAACAGCAGATCCGTCCGCAATTCGAGCTCGCTCTTGGCGAGTTGGCCGCCGACGGCCGTGGCGGCGAGCAACTGCCGGTAGGCGTCCTTCAGATGCGCACGCACGGCATGGAAACCGGCGAACCGCTCGGCACGCACCTCCGGCAGCAGATACAGGCCGCCGAGATTGTGCGGGCCGCCGCACAGCAGCTCCACGTCGGCGCGGCACAGCTCCCAGAGCCGGTCCTCGGCCGGGGTGGTGTCGTCGGCGAGCAGTTCCCGCGCGTAGGCCAGCGACGGGGTGACCGTGGACTCCAGGAGCGCGGCGAGCAGCTCTTCCTTGCCGGAGACGTAGTGGTACATGGACGCCTGCCGCATGCCCGCGCGCTCGGCTACGGCCCGGGTCGTGGTGGCCGCGTAGCCGCGCGTGGTGAACAACTCGGCGGCGGCGGCGAGGAGTTCGTCACGCGGCTCGAGCCCGCTGTCGGGCCGCCGCTCGGCCCGCGGTCTGCCGACGCGTCGTCCCCTGCTCGTGCCCATCCGTCGATCCTCGCATATTGACGCAGGTCGCGATCTCTGTGAGGAATCGGTAACCGGGCGGAAGCACCCGGGCAATGCCGGGGACGCGCCCCGTGCCTAATTTCTGTCGGGCGACAGAAATCAAAGACACCGGAGCCGGAGGTCCGCGATGACACCAGGAAAGGCAACAGCGACCACGTACGGAGCCCGTGCGCACGCACGCGCCCAGGAGGGCACGCGCACCGAGGCCATGCCTGTCATCCCGGCCAGTGACTGGCCCGAGCCGCCCCAGGAGGCGGGCCGGCTGGTGTGGGCGGAGACGGTGGCGGGCGGCAACTACACCCACCGGGTACTGGCCCGCGGCACCGAGCTGCGGCTGACCGATCTGCGCGGCGACGCCTGCGCGCATCTGCTGCTGTACGTCGCCGACCGGCCGTGGGAGCGGCTGAACGTCGCCGACACGGTCAAGGTCCAGTGGAACGCCTACCTCGGCGAGGGCCTGCTGCTCCTCTCCGACCAGGGCCGCGTCCTCGCCTCGCTGATCGCCGACACCTCCGGGCGGCACGACGCGCTCTGCGGCACCTCCACCCTCGTACGCAACACCGAGCGGTACGGCGCCGGCGCCCCGCAGTCCGGCTCACCGGCCGGACGTGAGCTGTTCAAGCTGGCCGCCGCGAAGCACGGCCTCGAACCGCGCGACCTGCCGCCGTCGCTGTCGTTCTTCCAGGGCGTGGAGGTGCGTGAGGACGGCGCCCTGGACTTCACCGGCTCGGCCGGTCCGGGCGGGAGTGTGACGCTGCGCACCGAGCAGGACGTCACGGTGCTGATCGCCAACGTGCCCCACCCGGTCGACCCACGGGACGACTACGTCAGCACCCCGCTGGAGGTCCTCGCCTGGCGCGCGGAGCCGACCAAGCCCGGCGACCCGCTGTGGGACGCCTCCCCCGAGGGCCGCCGTGCCTTCCTCAACACCGCCGAATTCCTTGCCGCGAGGGGGCTCGCATGAAGACCGTCGTTCCCGCACGCGCCGCCTGGTCGTCGGTCGTCCGTTCCGGCGAGACACTCACCATCACCGACCTGCACGGCAACCAGGCCGTCGACTTCCTGGTGTACGACGCCCAGGACACGTCGATCCGCTACAGCGCGCCCGACACGATCCACGCGCAGGGCACCATCTTCCTCACCACGGGCAGTGTGCTGATGTCCAACGAGCACACCCCGCTGATGACCGTGGTCGCCGACGACGTCGGCCGGCACGACACGGTCGGCGGCGCCTGCTCCAAGGAGTCGAACACCCTCCGGTACGGCCACCACACCTGGTCGCAGCACGCGTGCGTGGACAACTTCCTGGCGGAGGGCTCGAAGTACGGGCTGGGCAAGCGGGATCTGGTCTCCAACATCAACTGGTACATGAACGTGCCAGTCGAGAAGGACGGCACCCTCGGCATCGTCGACGGCATCTCGGCGCCCGGCCTCTCCCTCACCCTCCGCGCCGAACGCGATGTGCTGGTCCTCGTCTCCAACTGCCCGCAGATCAACAACCCTTGCAACGGCTTCGATCCGACGGCGGTGGAGATGACGATCGGGGAGAGCGCGTGAGCTTCGAGACGCTGCTGGTCGCCAACCGCGGCGAGATCGCCGTACGGATCATCCGCACCGCCCGCGAACTGGGTCTGCGCACCATCGCCGTGTACTCCGACCCGGACCGCTCGGCGCCACACGTCCGGCTCGCCGACCAGGCGGTACGGCTGGGTCCCGCGCCCGCGAAGGAGTCGTACCTCGATGCGGACCTGGTGCTGAACGCCGCCAAGGACACCGGCGCGGGCGCGATCCATCCCGGGTACGGCTTCCTGTCCGAGGACGCGGCCTTCGCGCGGCGCTGCGAGGACGCCGGGATCGTGTTCGTGGGCCCGACGCCGGAGCAGCTGGAGCTGTTCGGCGCGAAGCACACGGCACGGGCGGCGGCGCGGGCCGCGGGGGTGCCGCTGGCGCCGGGCACGGGACTGCTGGGCTCGGTCGAGGAGGCCCTGGACGCGGCCAGGGCGGTCGGCTATCCGGTCATGCTCAAGGCGACCGGCGGGGGCGGCGGAATCGGCATGTCGGCCTGTCGATCCGCCGATGAACTGACCGAGGCCTGGGAACGAGTGCAGCGCGTCGCCGCCGCATCCTTCTCTTCGGCCGGTGTCTTCCTCGAACGCCTCGTCGAGAACGCCCGCCATGTCGAAGTGCAGGTCTTCGGCGACGGCACGGGGAAGGTCGTCACCTTCGGCGACCGGGACTGCTCGCTCCAACGGCGCAACCAGAAGGTGCTGGAGGAGGCCCCGGCGCCCGGGCTGCCGGACCAGATACGCACCCAACTCGCCACATCGGCCCGCGACTTGTGCGCCTCGGTCGGCTACCGCTCCGCCGGAACCGTCGAGTTCGTCTACGACGCCGCCCGCGAGGAGGCCTGGTTCCTGGAGGTCAACACGCGCCTCCAGGTCGAGCACCCGGTCACCGAGGAGATCTACGGCGTCGACCTGGTCGCCTGGATGCTGCGGCTGGCCCGCGGCGAGACGGACGTCGTACGCGACCCGGGTCCGCCGCACGGTCACGCCGTCGAGGCACGCCTGTACGCGGAGGATCCGAGCCGTGAACACCGGCCCGGCGCGGGCCTGTTGACGCGGGTCGAGTTCCCGCCGGGCGTCCGGGTGGACGGCTGGGTGGAGACGGGTACGGAGGTGACGACGTCGTACGACCCGCTGCTCGCGAAGGTCGTCGCGTACGGACCGGACCGGAAGCACGCGCTGCTGCGGCTCGACGCGGCGCTGGCCGGCACGCGGATCGACGGCATCGAGACCAACCTCGGGCTGGTGCGGGCGGCGCTCGCGGACCCGGAGTTCGGTGCGGCCCTGCACTCGACGGCCACCCTCACGCGGGTGAGCGATCCGACCCCGCGCATCGAGGTCGTCTCCGGCGGGCTGCTCACCACGGTGCAGGACTGGCCGGGCCGCACCGGCTACTGGCAGGTCGGCGTGCCGCCGAGCGGCCCGATGGACGACCGGTCGTTCCGGCTGGGCAACCGGGCGCTGGGCAATCCCGAAGGCACGCCCGGGCTCGAATGCACCCTCCAGGGACCGGCGTTGAGGTTCACGCAGCCGACGACCGTGTGCGTGACGGGTGCTCCCGCGCCGGTGACCGTCGACGGTGCGCCGGTCGCGCAGTGGGAGCCGGTGACGGTGCCCGCGGGGGCCGTACTGGAGGTCGGGGCGCCGACGGAGCACGGGCTGCGGACGTATGTGCTGTTCGCGGGCGGACTGGACGTGCCCGGGTTCCTGGGCAGCGCGAGCACCTTCACGCTGGGCCGGTTCGGCGGGCACGGGGGGCGGGAGCTGCGGACGGGCGATGTGCTGCACGGGGGGACGGTCGCGGACGGCACGCCCGTACCGCTCGACGACCGTCCCGCCTTCGGCACCGTATGGCACGTCGGCGCAGTCGAAGGCCCCCATGCGGCACCGGAGTTCTTCACCGAGCAGGACATCCGGGACTTCTACGCGGCCGACTGGAAAGTGCACTTCAACTCGGCGCGGACGGGTGTGCGGCTGGTCGGTCCGAAGCCGCGCTGGGCCCGCACGGACGGCGGCGAGGCGGGCCTGCATCCGTCCAACATCCATGACACGCCGTACTCCGTCGGCTCCGTCGACTACACGGGCGACATGCCGGTGCTGCTGGGCCCGGACGGGCCTTCGCTCGGCGGGTTCGTGTGCCCGGCCGTGGTGCTGAGCGCGGAGCGGTGGAAGCTGGGGCAGCTGCGGCCGGGCGATACGGTGCGGTTCGTGCCGGTGGATGTGGACGGGGTGGGGCGGGCGGAGATCGTGGACGGTGGGGTGCTGGCGCGCGACTGCGATGTGACATACCACAGGAGCGGCGACGACAGCCTGCTCGTCGAGTTCGGGCCGATGCAACTGGACCTCGCCCTCCGCATGCGCGTCCACGCGCTGATGGAAGCGATCGCCGAGGAGTCCCTCGACGGGATCACGGATCTCACACCGGGCATCCGCTCCCTCCAGATCCGGACGGACCCGCGACGCCTCCCCCAGCACGAACTCCTGGCCGCCGTAAGGGAAACGGTCTCCTCGCTCCCGCCCTCCGACGAACTCGTCGTCCCCTCCCGCACCGTCCACCTCCCCCTCTCCTGGGACGACCCGGCGACCCGCGAGGCCATCGCCCGCTATATGGCGGGCGTGCGCGACGACGCGCCCTGGTGCCCGTGGAACATCGAGTTCATCCGCCGCGTCAACGGACTCGACTCGGTGACGGACGTCTACCGCACCGTGTTCGACGCGGAGTACCTCGTCCTAGGCCTCGGAGACGTCTATCTGGGCGCACCCGTGGCAACCCCGCTCGACCCACGGCACCGGCTGGTGACGACGAAATACAACCCGGCACGCACCTGGACGGCCGAGAACTCGGTCGGCATCGGCGGCGCGTATCTGTGCATCTACGGCATGGAGGGCCCGGGCGGCTATCAGTTCGTGGGCCGTACGACCCAGGTGTGGTCGCCATGGCAGCAGCGCGGTGCGTTCGAGCCGGGGTCGCCGTGGCTGCTGCGGTTCTTCGACCGGATCAAGTGGTATCCGGTGGGTGCCGAGGAGCTGCTGGAACTGCGCGCCGACATCAAGTCCGGGCGCTTTGTGCCGCGCATCGAGGAGGGCATCTTCTCCGTCGCCGAGTATCAGGCCTTCCTCGCCGAGAACGCCGAGTCCATCGCCGAGTTCCGGGCCCGGCAGGGTGCCGCGTTCGCGGCGGAGCGGGACGCGTGGGAGGCGGCGGGCGAGTTCACCCGGGCGGAGAGCCTGGTGGCGCCCGCGGCACCGGCGGCCGAGGTGCGGGTACCGGCGGGCGGCCGTCTCATAGAGGCCGAATTCGCCGCGTCCGTATGGCAGTTGAACGTCGGGCAGGGAGACGAGGTGACCGCCGGGCAGCCGCTGCTCGCGCTGGAGGCGATGAAGATGGAGTCCAGGGTGCACGCGCCGGCCGACGGCGTGGTGACCGAGATCCTGGTCGGGCCCGGCGACCAGGTGGAGGCGGGGACGGCCCTGGTCGTCCTCGCGCCCGCAGCAAACTGAGGAGCACAAGCAATGTCGACCGCCGTGTCCCGTGTCCGCGCCGCCTACGCCCGTATCGAGGCCGTGGACCGCCCCGAGATCTGGATCGACCTGCGGCCACGGGAGGAGGTCGAGGCGGAGGCCGCCGCGCTCGACGAACGGGTGGCGGCCGGTGAGCGGCTCCCTCTCGCGGGGCGGCTGTTCGCCGCCAAGGGCAACATCGACGTGGCCGGGCTGCCGACCACGGCGGGCTGTCCGTCGTACGCCTACCGGCCGGAGGCGGACGCTCCGGTGGTCGCCCGACTGCGCGCGGCCGGTGCGCTGGTCCTGGGCACCACGAACCTGGACCAGTTCGCGACGGGCCTGGTGGGCACCCGTTCCCCCTACGGCCCCGTGCGCAACGCGTACGACCCGGCGCGGATCAGTGGCGGTTCCAGTTCCGGCTCGGCGGTCGCCGTGGCGCTGGGCCTGGTCGACTTCGCGCTCGGCACGGACACCGCGGGCTCGGGCCGGGTGCCGGCCGCCTTCAACGGCATCGTCGGCCTCAAGCCCACCCGGGGCCTGGTCCCGACGGAGGGGGTCGTCCCGGCCTGTGCCTCGCTCGACTGCGTGACGGTGCTCGCGCGGACGCTCCCGGAGGCCGAGCAGGCGATGTCGTACATGACCACGCTGCCCCAGCAGCTCCCCCAACGCCCGCCGGGCCCCTGGCGGATCGCGGTCGCCTCGCCGCGGCAGCTAGGCGAGTTGGATGCGGGCTGGGCGGAGGCGTACGAGGCGGCGGTACGGCAGGTCATCGAGGCGGGTGCGGAGGTGCGGACGATCGACCTCACCCCGTTCACGGATGCCGCCGCGATGCTCTACGAGGGTGCCTTCGTGGCCGAGCGCTACACCGCCGTGGGGAGTTTTATCGACAAGTTGCTCTCCGAAGGCGGCGCCGGTCTCGACCCCACCGTCACCGGCATCATCACCCGCGCCCGCGACATCCCGGCCCACCAGCTCTACGCCGACCAGGAACGGCTCGCCGCCCTGCGCGCCCACGCCGACGCCGAACTCGCCGACGCGGACGCCCTGTTGCTGCCCACCACACCCGGCCACCCCACCCTCGCCGAAGTCGCCGCCGATCCCCTGGGCGCCAACGCCCGCCTGGGCCGCTTCACCAACTCCACCAACCTGTTCGACCTGGCGGCGGTGGCCGTCCCGGCGGGCGAGGTGAACGGCCTCCCCTTCGGCGTGATGGTGATCGGCCCGGCCTTCACCGACGAGCGGCTGACGCGGATCGCCGCGCTGCTGCAGCCCGAGACCCGACTCGCGGTCGTAGGCGCCCATCTGTCGGGCCAGCCCCTCAACCCGCAACTCCTCGCCCTGGGCGCCCGTTTGGACCGTACGACCACCACCGCCCCCGTCTACCGCCTGCACGCACTCGCCACCACCCCACCCAAGCCGGGCCTGGTCCACGTCGGCGAAGGCGGCGCCGCCATCGAGGCCGAGGTATGGCGCCTCCCGGCCGAAGGCCTGGGCCGCCTGCTGGCCTCACTCCCCCGCCCCATGGCACTCGGCACCGTCGAACTGACCGACGGCAGCCACGTCCCCGGCTTCCTGTGCGAGCCAGGCGCCCTCGAAGGCGCGGCCGACATCACGTCGCACGGCGGCTGGCGCGCGTACCTCAACACGTCCGGCGCTACAGCGCCCCGCTAGGGGTGCGGGGAACCGCGCGACCAGCCACAACGAACCGGCAGACAAGCTACAACCCAAGTCGGCCCCCTCGAAGCGCCCGACGCAGCCACCGCTTTAGCCGCAGTCACGACCATCAGAGGCCGCAGCACCCATCCCGGGGATTCAGGGAGGACGCCTCCGATGACCAGCTCGCCCCCGCCCACCCCACCGGACAGCAGTCGTTCGACCCGTGCGCTCACCGCCCCACGCCTCACCCTGCTGCTCGTGCTGCTGCTCACCGCGGCGGCCGTGCTGCTCGGCAAGGGGGTCGCGGACCGGCTCGGCAGCGGTGGCTCACAGATCCCGGGCTCCGAATCGACGTACGCCACGGCGCAGTTGGAGAAGCGCTTTCCCGCGTCCCAGCCGAATCTGCTGCTGCTAGTCAGCGCGGAGAACGGCGTCGACGACCCGAAGGTGACCGCCGAAGCCCGCTCCCTCGCCCGGGATTTGGCGCAGGAACCAGGCGTCGGCGGCGTCGTCTCGTACTGGGACGGCAAAAACGGCAAAGACACGGCGCTGCGCGCGAAGGACGGCGGCGAGGCGCTGATCACCGCGCATCTGAGTGGCGACGAGGATGCCGTCGACGACACCCTCAAGGCGCTGGAGCCGCGTTTCAGCGGTGAACACGGTGTGGTGGACGTGGAGTTGGGCGGTCCGGCCGCCGTGCGGCACGCCTCGCAGGAGGTGATCGCCGAGGATCTCGTCCGGGCCGAGATGATCGCGCTGCCGCTCACCCTCGTCCTGCTGGTGATCGTGTTCGGCAGCGCGGTCGCGGCGCTGCTGCCGCTGCTGGTGGGGATCGTGGCGATCCTCGGCACGAACGCGGTGCTGCGGATCGTCACCGAGTTCACCGATGTCTCGGTGTACGCGCAGAACCTGACGACGGCGCTGGGGCTCGGGCTCGCCATCGACTACGCCCTGCTCATCGTGCGCCGCCATCGCGAGGAACTGGCGGCTGGGCTGGAGCCCCGGGCGGCGGCGATCGCGACACTGCGGACGGCCGGCCGGACCGTGCTGTTCTCCGCGCTGACCGTCGCCGCGTGTCTGGCCTCGATGTTCGTGTTCCAGCAGTACTTCCTGAAGTCGTTCGCGTACGCCGGGATCGCCGTCGTACTGATCGCGGCGGCGGCCTCGTTGATCGCGCTGCCTGCCGTGCTGGTGCTGCTCGGCCACCGGGTGAACGCGCTGCGGGTGCCGCTCGCCCGGAAGAGGTCGGGAGAGCCCGGTGCGGCCTGGGGGCGGCTCGCGCGGCTCGTCATGCGCCGGGCCCCGTACTTCCTCGTCGGTACGGTGGCCGTCCTCGTGGCCCTCGGGCTGCCGTTCAAGGACGTCCACTTCGGCACGGCGGACGACCGGCAGCTGCCCGAGTCCGCCGGTCCGCGGGTCGTGCAGCAGCAGCTGAGGGAGGAGTTCCCGGCGAGCCCAGGCAGCGCGCTCAGTGTGCTCATCGAGGGTTCCACGGACCGGGCGGCGGTCGCCGAGTACAGCCGTGAGGTGTCCGCGCTGCCGCATGTCGTCCAAGTGACCCGTCCCGCCGGGCAGTTCGTGAAGGGTGCGCTGGCCGGGGCGGCCGAGCAGCCGGGGTATCTCACCGTGCTGCACTCGGGTGAGGCCACCTCGCGTTCCAGCCTCGACCTGGTCGACGAGATCCGCGATGTCCCGGCGCCCTTCGACACCTCGGTGACGGGTCCCGCCGCCGTCCTCGCCGACACCCAGGACGGCACCGCCGAACGCCTCCCCTGGGCGCTGGGCATCATCGTCGCCGCCACCCTGATCCTGGTCTTCCTGTTCACCGGCAGTGTGCTGCTGCCGGTCCTCGCGATCCTGCTCAACGCCCTGAGCCTGACCGCCATGTTCGGCGCGATGGTGTGGGTGTTCCAGCAGGGCCATCTGTCGGGGCCACTCGGATTCACGCCCACGGGTGATATCGAAACCGCACTCCCCGTGCTGATGTTCTGTGTGGCGTTCGGACTCTCCATGGACTACGGGGTGTTCCTGATCTCCCGGATCAAGGAGGAGTACGAGACCGGTGGCGACCACCGGGCCGCGATCGCGGACGGCATCCGGCGCACCGGCGGGCTGATCACGGCGGCGGCGCTGATCCTGGCCGTGGTGATGGTCGCGATCGGCACCTCACGGGTCACGAACATCAAGATGCTCGGCCTGGGGGTGGGGCTCGCGGTGCTGATGGACGCCATGGTGGTGCGCAGCCTGCTGGTGCCCGCCGTGCTGCGGCTGACCGGCCGGGCGACCTGGTGGGCGCCGGGCGCACTGCGGAAGCTGCACCGGCGCGCGGGAATGACTGAAAACCCCGCAGACACACGCGAGTTGGTGACTCAGTAGCACCAACACGACATCCGTGGCTGAGCGTTACCATACGTCTACCCTCCGCACAAATCCCTCACAAAATGGCCATAGGGCGGGGATACACTCCGGGCCACATATGGCGGACCTGCTGTCCGCGTCTGCCTGGGGGGTGGATTGATTCGGATCCTGCTGGCCGAGGACGTCTCCATGGTGCGCGGTGCCCTCGTGGCGCTGCTCAATCTGGAGCCCGACCTGGAGGTGGTCGCGGAGGTCGAATCGGGGGACGAGGTGCTCGACGCCGCGCTCGTCTCCCGGCCCGACGTCGCGGTCATCGACCTCGACCTGCCCGGCACCGACGGCATCACAGCGGCGGCGCAGCTGCACGAGCGGCTGCCCGGCTGCCGTACCGTCATCCTCACCAGCCTCGGCAAGCCCGGCACTCTGCGCCGGGCCCTGGCGGAGCGGGTGACCGGATTCGTGCTGAAGGACTCGCCCGCCTCCTATCTCGCCGAAGTGGTCCGCAAGGCCGCCGAGGGTGAGCGGGTCGTCGACCCGGAGCTGGCGCTGTCCGCCTTCTCCGACGGCGAGTCGCCGCTCACCGAGCGCGAGACGGAGATCCTGCGCTGGGCGGCGCGGGGCGCCGACGCGACGGACATCGCCGAGGCGCTGCACCTGTCCGCGGGCACCGTCCGGAACTACCTGACCTCCGTCGTCGCCAAGCTCAACGCGCGCAACCGGCTGGACGCGGTGCGGATCGCACAGGAGTCGGGCTGGCTGCTGTAACCACCCGAGCTGTAGCCACCCGAGCCGTAGTCACCCCAGATGCGCCGGCGCCTCCGCGGTCACCCGGTACCACCCCCGCTCATCGGTGTCCACGGTGAGCCGCCCGCCGATCGCTGCGAGCCGCTCGGCGAGGTTGGCGAGACCTCCCGAGCCACCGCCGTCCAGACAAGGAAAGGGACCCGAATGCACCGCCCCCACCCCGTCGTTGGTGATGACCAGCCGCACGAACCCCTCGTCCGAGCGCCGGGTCTCGATCCTGCACTCGGTGGCCTTGCTGTGCCGGACGATGTTGGTGACGCCCTCCCGCAGCACCGTCGCCAGCACCGTCCCGACGGGCCCCTGACTCTCGCAGCGCAGGTCCACGCCGGTGCGGATGTCGGCGGCGGTGAGCAGTGAACGCGCCGACTCCGCCTCCAGGGTGAGCGACAGATCGCGGTAGCCGCGGGCGACGGTGCGGACGTCGGACAGCGCCTGGCGGGCCACCATCAGCAGTCCGTCCAGCTCCTCCCGGGACCGCTCGGGGTGCTGCCGTACCAGCCGCTGGGCAAGGTCTCCCTTGAGGGTGATCGCGGAGAGGCTGTAGCCGAGCAGGTCGTGCAGGTCGCGGGCGTAGCGGCGGCGCTCCTGCTCGACCGCGCGCCAGGCCAGCATCTCCCGCTCCTCACGGGCGGTCAGCATCAGCCGGCTCAGACGGGCGGTGCCGTACACCACGAGGGCGACCACGGCGGTGGACCAGCCCGCGTACAGCCAGCTCGCGGGTCCGGCGCCCTCGCCGATGGCGGCGGCGCACACCCCGGCGACGGCGAGCGCGGCGAGCACGCGGCCCGTGCGCGCCGCCACCGTGAGCAGCAGTGAGCCGGTGAAGTATCCGGCCATGCCGGGCCACACCGGTCCCGGCGCGACGACGGGCAGGAAGGCGAGGACACCCTGCACGGTGAGCGTCAGCCCCAGCCGGTGCCCGTGGATCCGGCGCCGCACAGGCAGGTTGAGCAGCAGAAACAGGACATACGTCCCGATGAGCGCGGCCACTGAGAGCGCGGCGGCGGCCGGGCCCGGGTCATCGGCGGCGATGGCGCACAGGCCCAGAGGCAGGAACACGACAGGAACGATCAGGACGGCGCGCGTGGCGTGCTCCGGCGCGGTCGGTGTGGCGGTCGAGCGCGCGGGCATGCCAAGCGCCCCTTCGGCCAGTGCGGGCATCGGACTCCCCCCAGAGTCTCCCCAACTCAGGTCCAGACGGGCGGATGGTAGGCGAGGCGAAGCCCCGGCCGACAGTGCGCATCCGAAACCCCGGCGTAATGCGCCATATCACCCATGTGGGTGCGTGACGGATTCACATCGCCTTCGTGCCGAGGTCACTGGTGCCCGGCGCACACCTGCTGCCACCGTCGAAAGGGCATTCCAAGCGGGGTGCGGTACCACTGGGGGGCAACGTTGATGGACATCGCCTTACTCGGACCACTCGGCGCCCGGATCGGGCAGGCGTCGGTCGTCCCGAGTGCCGCAAAACCACGCAAGGTCCTGGCGCTGCTAGGCCTCCACTGCGGGCGCCCGGTGAGCGTCTCGACACTGGTGGACGAGCTGTGGGAGGACCGGCCACCTCGTTCGGCCGAGGCCACGCTCCACACATACGTGAAACAGCTCCGCCGGCTAATCGCCCACGCCCTCGAGCTGAACGCGCCCCAAAGGGGCGCGGGGAACTGCGCGACCAGCCACAACGGCGCCGCAGACAACCGACGACAGAATGCGGCCCTTCCCGGGCGCCTGGGTCCTCGGGACGTACTACGCCGCGTTCCCGGCGGCTACCTCCTCGACGCCCCCACCGAGTCCACCGACGCCACCCGCTTCGAACGCCTCGCCGCAGCGGGCCGGCGTGCGATCGAGGAAGGTGTGGACGACGAGGGGTGCGCCCTGCTGATGCAGGCGCTCAGGCTCTGGCGAGGGCCCGTACTCGCCGATGTGGAGCCGGGGTTCATACTGCGGGCAGAGACGCTGCGCCTGGAGGAGCTGCGGATGGCGGCCCTGGAGGAGCGCTTCGACGCGGAGCTGAGGCTCGGCCGGCACCGGGTCGTGCTCGGTGAACTCGCCTCGCTCGCCTCCCGGTTCCCGCTGCACGAGGCCCTGCACGCCCAGCTGATCCTCGCCCTGCACCGCAGTGGCCGCTCCTGGCAGGCCCTGGAGACGTTCCGTTCGCTGCGCCGCACGCTCGCCGACGAGCTGGGGCTCGAACCGTCGTCCCGACTACGGGAGTTGCACGAGGCGGTGCTGCGCGGTGATCCGGCGCTGGACAGCGAGGGAACCTGGGTACCGCGCCCCTTGGCGGCCCGGTGACGGAATACCTGTCGCGTCCACCCCGTCCCGGCGCCGCCGGCCGGCTGCTCTGCTTCCCGTACGCGGGCGCCGGCGCCTCCGCCTACGCCCGCTGGGAGCGGGACCTGGCACGGCGGGGTGCCGCGGTGGACGTCCTGCCGGTACGGCTGCCCGGCCGCGAGGGCCGGATCGCCGAATCCCGCCACACCGAACTCGCCCCTCTCATCGCCGAGTTGGACGCCGAGCTCAGCCCCGTGCTGGACGCGGACGGACCGCCGGTGCTGCTGTACGGGCACAGCATGGGCGCGCTGCTCGCGTACGAGGTCGTACGGCGTCGTCAGTCGCGCGGCGCCCGGCTGCCGAGTGCCGCGCTGCTCGCCGCGTACCGTGCCCCGCACCTGCCCCCGCCGCGCATCGGCGGCCCGTCCGCGTCCGACGAGGAGCTGACCCGGGAGCTGGCCGCGCTGGGCGGGCTGCCGCCGGTGCTGCTCGGGCATCCGGAGTGGCTGCTGGCGCTGCTGCCGGTGGTGCGGGACGACCTGCGGCTGTGCGCCGACGCGGAGCGGACGGCGGAACCGGTGGACGTCCCGCTGCATCTGTTCGCCGGGGAGACGGACGCGTTGGTGCCGCGTGGGGAGGTCCGAGAGTGGCGGCTGTGCGCGGCCCACGGCTGGGAGCTGTGGACGGTGCCGGGCGGTCATTTCTTCCTCCGCACGCACGAGCCCGCGCTCCTCGACGTGGTGGCGGCGGTGGTACGCCGGTACGTCACGCCGCCGCGTCCCGCACCGGCTGAGCCACCGCATCCCGTACGGCGGCCGGAGCCCGACCCCGCCGCCTCCGCACCCGAAGGACCCTGATCGCTGTGACCCCACCGGCCGCGGCCAGCGGCACGTCGGCCCAGAACGTCCAACGCCAGTGGGACGCGGGCACGTAGGCCCCGGCGACCAGCCCCGCCGTGACCCCGGCGAGCAGCACGGTGCCCCACACCACCAGCAGCCGGTTCGTGTGCACCGGCACCACGAGCAGCGCGGCGGCGGTCAGCGCGGCCGCCCCCGCACCCTGCGCCGCCCGCAACGCGAGGAAGGCCCCGGCATCCGGCACGAGCGTGCAGGCGACAGAGGCCTGCGCGAACATCCACAGCCCGATGAGCAGCATGACGAGCGGCCCGGTTCGCCGGCCGAGACGCCGGGCGGGCAGCACGAGCGCACCGAGCCCGACGACGTAGGCGATGACGGCCCAGGGCAGCCAGGTCGCCGACAGCCCGTTCGCCGCCCCCAGCTCACGCCCGAGCATCGCGACGACGGCACCGGCACCGGCGATGACGAACTGATGCAGGGCGACGGCGGTGAGAAGCGAACGAGGTGCGTCAACCATGGACATCTTGCTGCACCTTGGCCACCCGCTCCCCCGGCTTCTGCAGCTGGAAATACGCGCCCGCGAGGACCTTGTGGGTGAGGCGTTCGCTGTGGTCGACGGCTCGGTAGAGGGTGCGGCGCCAGGCGCCGCCGAGTCGGCCGCCGAGGGAGAAGAGGCGTTCCTGGCGCAGTTGGAGGGCGCGGGAGCGGGCGACGGAGGCCTCGCGGGCGCGCTGGAAGCGGTCGGTCGCGTCGGTGAGCCCGGCCGGGCCCTCGGGGAGCGCGTCCTCCAGGAGCGGCGCCAGCGTCACCGCGTCGATGATGGCGTGGTTGACGCCCTGGCCGAGGATCGGTGTGAGGGTGTGCGCCGCGTCGCCGATGAGGACGAGGCCGGGGGCCGACCAACGCGGCACCACGGTGGTGAAGATGTCCAGCATGGATGTGTCCGACCAGCCGCGGATGTGTTTGCGAACCGTGTCCGACAGTTCGGGTGCGAGCAGATCGAGCCGCTGGTGCAGCAGGGGCAGCCCGTGCTTACGGATCTCCTTCAGGCCACCCTTGGGAATGTTGAACCCGACGCGCACGCTGTCGGGCCGGGTCGGGATGAACAGCCCGTGCTGATCGCCCCGGATGCGCACCCGGTACGTACGGTCGTCCCAACTGTCGTACGGAAACGGCAGCTTGAGCCAGACGACGTCCCGGTCGAGCGGCATCACCCGCGCGTCCAGCCCCGACATCTCCCGCACCTTGCTGAACCGTCCGTCCGCACCGACGGTGAGCGTGGCCTGGACGGTCGTCGCACCGTCGGGCGTGCGGGCCCGTACGCCGGTGACCTTGCCCCCGTCCCGGAGGAGCTCCGTGACGGTCGCCCCCTGGATCAGCGTGAACGAGGGGTGTTCGGCGCCGGCTTCGGCGAGCGTCGACAGCAGGGTGTGCTGGGGAAGCTCGACCGGGAAGGGGTGCGGGTAGCGGAAGCGGTCGAAGTCGGCGTGGAGCACGGTGTGCCCGGAGTCCTCGATCTCGAACCGGTGCATCTGGACGTACGCGCCGTCGAGCCGGTCGAGGATGCCCAGCTCGTCCAGGAGCCACACCGAGTCGGGTGACACCGACTCCCCGCGGAACGAGCGGTTGAAGTGCTTCGACGCCTCCAGCACGACGACGTCGACCCCGCGCCGGGCGAGTTCCACGGCAAGGGTCAGCCCGGCGGGCCCGCCCCCCACCACACAGACCTGGGTACGCAGTTCACGCCCTGTATCGTCCATCGTGCCGCCTTCCCTGGGCTGTTCAGTCGACCCCCACCCTCGGCAGCCGCCCTTGCGCACGCCTTGGGTGTTCGCCGCTCGCACAAGGGACCGTTAAGGCGGGGCTCGCAGGCTCCCTGGCATGACCACCGAGACGACGGCGACGGCCGGTCCACTCGACCGGCTGCGCTTGATGCACTCCGACGGCAGCCTGGCGGCACGCCGGCACGATCTGCCCGCGCTGCTCGACCGGCTGGCCACCGGCGACGACCCGGCGGCGGCGCTGCGGACGGCGGGACGGCTCATCGGCTCAGTCCGCGACCAGCTCGCCGGGGCCGGGACCGAGACGCTCACCGTGTCGATCGACGGCAGCGGCACGCTGGACGGCCTGGTGCCGTCGCTGACCGCCGAACTGGCCCGGCACCGCCTGCTGCTCAGCCCGCTCCCCGGTGACCACGGCGCCTGGGAACGGGCCCTGCTGGACGCGGACAGCCCCGTGTACGCGCCCGGCACCGCCCTCGCCCTGTGTGTGCTCGACGCCTCGGTGGTCTTCGACTCACTACCGACGCCCTGGACGGCGAAGGACGCCACGGCGGAGGCGCGGGACGTCCTCGCCCGCCTCGACCACCTCACCGCCCACCACGCCCGTCATGGGCAGGGCACCCTCGTCCTCAACACGCTCCCGCTCCTGCGCGAGCACACCCACCAGCTGGTCGACCACCGATCGCGCACCGAACTGGGCGCGGCATGGCGGGAGTTGAACGCCGGGATCCTCCGACTCGCGACCACCCACCCCCGCACCCACACCATCGACCTGGAACCCCTGGCGAACGCGAGCGGCCCGGTCCGCGACACCCGCCTCGCCGGATACGCCCGCGCCCGCCTCGGGGCCGAACTGCTCGCCGGGTACGCCCGCGAGGTCGCCCACCTGGCCCGCACCCTGCGCGGCCGCACCAAGAAGGTCCTGGTCCTGGACGCCGACAACACCCTGTGGGACGGCATCCTCGGCGACGCGGGCCCGGAAGGCATCGCCGCCGCGTCCACGCTCCGCGGCGATGCCTTCGGCCGGTTCCAGCGGGTGATACGGCAGCTCGGCGCCCAGGGCGTTCTGCTCGCCGTCTGCTCCAAGAACGACCAGGAACCACTCGCCCACGTCCTGCGCACCCACCCCGACATGGCCCTGTCCGAGGACGACTTCACCGTCGTACGAGGGGACTGGGGCCCCAAGGACAAGGGGTTGCGGGCGATCGCCGAACGGCTGGGACTCGGCGTGGACAGTCTCGTCTTCGCGGACGACTCCCCGTTCGAGCGGGCGCAGGTCGCCGCCGCGCTGCCGGACGTGGCGGTCGTACCGCTGGACGACGAACCGGCCCTGCACGCCGAACGCCTCCTCGCCGACGGCTGGTTCGACGTGCCGGAGCTGACGGACACGGACCGGCAGCGCGGCGCGCAGTACCGCAGCGAGGGCGAGCGGCGGGAGCTGCTGGAGAGCGCCGAGTCGTACGAGGACTTCCTGGCGCGCCTCGAAGTGGCGGTCGACGTGGCGCCGCTGCGACCGCACGAGGTGGCCCGGGTCGCCCAACTCACCCAGCGCACCAACCAGTTCAATCTCACGACCCGGCGCATGACGGCGGACGAGGTGACCGCGGCGGCCGAGTCGGGGCTGGTCCTCACCGTCTCCGCCCGTGACCGGTTCGGCGACAACGGCCTGGTCGGGGCGGTGTTCGTGTCGTACGAGGGCGACGGCTGGCGTATCGACAACGCGCTGCTCAGCTGCCGGGTCTTCGGCCGCCGTATCGAACATGCGCTGTTGGGCGGGGTGTTGGCGCAGGCTGCCCGGGAGGCCGGGGTGGCCGCGGTGCACGGGCGGTTCCGGCCCACCGCGAAAAACCACCGTTTCGCGGACTTCTATCTCTCGCTCGGCTTCGAACCGTACGGCCCGCCGCAGGCCGACGGGACGGCCGAGTACCGGCACGCACTGCGGGACCTGCCCGCTGTGCCATGTCACATCACACTCACCGTGACAGGGGGACGGCCGTGACCAGCACACCGCTCCGCTTCGCACCGGCGCAGGCGGACACGTTCACCCGCGTCGTCCTGGAGCGCGCCGCCGCGCACCCGGAACGTACCGCGTTCATCTACCTGCCGGACCGCTCGGACGCCACCGACCCCGAGCAACTGACCTACGGCGACCTGGACATACAGGCGCGCGGTGTCGCGGCCTGGCTGCAGGAGCGGCGCGCGACCCGCCGCCCGGTGCTGCTGCTGCATCCGCCGGGCCCGGAGTTCCTGACGGCGTTCGCGGGCTGCCTGTACGCCGGAGCCGTCGCCGTACCGGCCCCGCTCCCCACGGACCAGGGCGAGCAACTCGCCCGCGTGGGCGGCATATTGCGCGACTCCGAAGCGGTGGCGGTCCTCACGACGTCCACGTACACGCCCCTCCTCCAGGCCTGGCTGGACTCCCTCGAACTGCGCCACGTCCACATCCTGGCCACCGACGCGGCAGGCCTCGCCCACGCCCCCGACCCGGAGCAGTGGCGCCCGGCGACCGTCCGCCCGGACGATCTCGCCTTCCTCCAGTACACCTCCGGCTCGACCAGCGACCCCAAAGGCGTCATGGTCACCCACGCCAACCTGCTCGCCAACGAGGCGGCGATCCACCGCTGGAGCGGCACCCGGGAGCACATGGTCGTCGGCGGCTGGCTGCCGCACTACCACGACCTCGGGCTGATCGGCCATCTCCTCCAGCCGCTGTACGCGGGCGGCGTCGCGGTCCAGATGTCGCCGCTGTCGTTCCTGAAGCGGCCCCGGCGCTGGCTGGAGATGATCGGCACCTACCAGGTCGAGGGGTCGGGGGCGCCCGACTTCGCGTTCGAGCTGTGCACCCGCCGTATCACCGACGAGCAGCTGGAGCAGCTCGACCTGTCCAGCTGGCGGGTCGCCCCGAACGGCGCCGAGCCGGTACGCGCCGAAACCCTGCGGGCCTTCGCCGAGCGGTTCGCCCCGGCCGGCTTCCGCGACGAGGCGTTCACCCCGTGCTACGGCCTCGCGGAGACGACGCTGCTCGTCACGGGCGCCGACGCGGCTGCCGAACCGACCGTTCTGACCGTCGACGTCGCCGCCCTCGAACAGGGCGTCCTGGCCGAGGGCACCGACCGCACCCTGGTCTCCAGCGGCACCGTCCGCGACTGCGAGGTGCGGATCTGCGACCCGGAGACGGGCGGCGAGCTGCCGGACGGGCGGGTCGGCGAGGTGTGGGTGCGCGGTCCGAGCGTGACGGCCGGTTACTACGGCAACCAGGCGGCCACCGCCGAGTGCTTCCGCCCGGACGGCTGGGTACGCACGGGCGATCTGGGCGTCCTGGACGGCGGCGAGCTGTATGTCACCGGCCGGATCAAGGAGGTCGTCGTCCTCGCGGGCCGCAACCTCTACCCGCACGACGTCGAGCGCGCCGCCAGGTCGGCCGATCCGTCGCTGGCAAGGGGAGCGGGCGCCGCCTTCGGCATAACAGCGGACGGCCGAGAACACTTGGTCCTGATCCTGGAGGTGCGCCTCGCGGCCGTCCCCGACGGAGACCTGCACCAGGTCGCGACCGCCGTCCAGCAAACCCTCGGCCGAGAATTCGCCCTCCCCGTCGGCAGCGTCCTGCTCGTCCGCCCCGGCTCGGTCCGCCGCACGACCAGCGGAAAGGTCCGCCGCCGGGTGATGCGGGAGCTGTTCCTCAAGGGCGAGCTGACACCGCTGTACGAGGTGCTGGACCCGGCGGTCCGGGCCATACGGGAGGACGGCTCATGACGGAGCACTCCCCCTACCGTCTCGCCGAGGAGCTGGAGCACGCCCTCGGCGACCCCACCGACCCGCACACCACGTTCTCCTACGCCACCTGCCTGGACCTCGACGCCCGCGAGGAGTTCCCGGACCAGATCTGCCGCGACCTCGACGCCTGGGGCCTGCCCGACTACTACGTGCCGGTGCGCCACGGCGGCCGGCTGCGGGACTACGAGCACGCGCTCCAGCTCGTCCGGACGGTCGCCCGGCGCGATCTGACGGTGGCCGTCGCGCACGGCAAGACGTATCTGGGCGCGGTGTGCGTCTGGGTCGCGGGCAGTGACGAGCAGGCGGCGCGGCTCGGCGCGGACGTGCGTGCCGGGGTGCCGGTCTCGCTCGCGCTCACCGAACGGGCGCACGGCAGCGACCTGTTGGCGGGTGAGGTGACCGCGCACCGGACCGACGGCGGCTGGCGGCTGCACGGCGAGAAGTGGCTGATCAACAACGCCACCCGCGGCACCCTCCTCTCCGTCCTGGCCCGCACGGACCCGGCGGGCGGCCCCCGCGGCTTCAGCGTCCTGCTCACCGACAAACGCGAGCTGGCACCGGCCACCTACCGCGCCCTCCCCAAGGTGCCCACGCACGGCATCCGCGGCGCCGACATCTCCGGAATCGTCCTGGACGGCGCCCAGGTCGGCCCGCACGCCCTGGTGGGCGCCGAGGGCACCGGCATCGAGACGGTCCTCAAGGCCCTCCAGCTCACCCGCACCATGTGCGCCTCCCTCTCCCTCGGCGCCGCCGACCACGGTCTGCACCTCGCCCTCGGCTTCGCCAGCGAACGCCGCCTGTACGGCCGTAGCCTCGCCGAACTCCCGCAGGCACGGCACGTATTGGCGTCCGCAGCGACGGACGTGCTCACCCATGAGGCGCTCGCGCTCGTCGCGTCCCGCATGGTCCACACGGCCACGGACGAGCTGTCGCTGATCGCGGCCGTGACGAAGTACCTGCTGCCGACCGGCACGGAAGACGTGCTGAGCACACTCGGCGGGGTGCTCGGGGCGCGGGCGTTCCTGGTGTCGGGGCAGGGAGTCGGACCGTACGGCATGTTCCAGAAGATCGAACGCGACCACCGGATCGTCGGCCTCTTCGACGGGAACACGCTGGTCAATCTGACCTCGCTGGTGCAGCAGTTCCGTGCGCTGATACGACATTGGCGGCGTGGTACGGCTGATCGGGCCCCGGCGCTCGCCGCCTGCGAACTGACCGCACGGCTCCCCGAGTTCGAGCCCGCGCGGCTGTCTCTCAAGGCACGCAACGGCAGTTCGCTGCTGGCCGCGCTGCCCGGGCTGGTCGAAGAACTACGAGAGCAGGCCGCCGACCAACCCGCCCTGAAATGCGCGGTGGACGCCGCGCTACGCCTGCTGAAGGTCACCGGTCGGCTCCACGACCGGATGGCCGACTTCGCCGACGTGGTCGCCGACGTCCCGGAGGACGCCTTCGCCCTGGCCCGCCGCTACTGCCTGTGCGTCACGGCCGCCGCCTGCCTCGGGCTGTGGGTGCGCAACACGCGCGGCGGCGCCGAGGAGGAAGGGCTGTGGCGGGACGGGGTGTGGCTGCGGGCCGCGCTGGACCGCCTGCTCGTACGACTGGGCGAGGAGCCGGCGGACCCCGGTGACGCATACGACGAACTACTGGACGAGGCGTTCTCCGCGCATGAGCGGGGCCGGCTGTTCTCGCTGCTGCGGCTAGATCTGGTGCGGGGGGTTGTGTAATGCGTGCCCTAAGCGGCCCTGGCGACACCGGCTGCGGTTCTGCAGCGCCCCGAAGGGGCGCGGGGAACTGCGCGACCAGCCACAACGCGCCCGCAGACGCTCAACGACCCATCACACAGCGGACCTCCGCACTCACGCGGGCCTTAGGAGATCCCCACGACCCGGAAAACCCGCTCGGCCAACGGCAGTTGACCGCGTCCGACGAACGCGGTGAGCTAAGCGCGGAAGGCGAAACCCTGCTCGACAAGTTCGCCCTCGGCGCCGAGTACGTACCGGTGGAGCTGGGCGGGCGACTGGCCCGCCTGGACGATCTGGTGCGAGTACTGCGCGAGGTGTTCCGCCGAGACGTGGGGCTGGGCCTCGGCCACGGAGTCACGTCGTTCATGGCGGCAGTGAACGTCTGGGCGGCGGGCTCACCCGAACAGCGCGACCGCCTCGCACGGCTGCTGCTGGACGGCGGCAAGGTGTCCGTCGCCTATCACGAGCTGGCGCACGGCAACGACTTCCTGCGCATGGACTTCACCGCACGTCCGGGGCGCGGCGGTTACCGCCTGTTCGGGGCGAAGGAGGTCATCAACAACGCGGACCGGGCGCGGGCCTGGGTGCTGTTCGCCCGTACCGACCCGGCACCGGGCAGCCGCAGCCACTCGGTGCTGCTGGCCGGCCCCGACGCGTTGCCGACGGACCGCTGGCAGCCGCTGCCCCGCTACCGTACGGCGGGCGTGCGCAGCTGCCGGATCTCCGGGCTCGCCTTCCGGGACTGCCCGGTGCCCGCGTCGGCCCTGGTCGGCGAGGAGGGGCGGGGCGGCGAGGTGGCGCTGCGGTCGTTCCAGGTGACGCGGAGCGCGCTGCCGGGGATGGCGATCGGGACGGCGGACAGCTGTCTGCGGACGGTGCTGCGGTTCGCGCTCGGACGGCGCCTGTACCGCCGTAACGTCATCCAACTCCCGCACGCCGCCGCCGTATTGACGAACGCGTTCGCCGATCTGCTGCTCTGCGACAGCCTGTCGCTGGCTGCCGCGCGCGCCGTGCATCTGCTGCCCGAGCAGGCCAGCGTCACCTCGGCGGCCGTGAAGTACCTGGTGCCGAAGCTGCTCACGGACAGTGTGCGCGAGCTGTCGGTGGTGCTCGGCGCCCGGTTCTACGTCCGCGAGGGCGAGCACGCTGCCTTCGGCCGGCATGTACGGGATCTGCCGGTGCTGTCGCTCGGCCACGCTGGCCCGACGGCGTGTCTGGCGACGCTGGTACCGCAGCTGCGGAGGCTGGCGACCGCACCCCAACTCGCGAGCCCTGCCGGCCTGTTCACGGTCGAGGACAACGACGTCCCGGCCGGGATCCCCTTCGACCGGCTCACGCTCACCGCGACCGGGGACCCGCTCACCGCACTGCTCATGGATACGGACGCACCGGTCCAGGATCTGCTGCGGGACCTGGCCGCGGAGTCGGCCGACGTCCGCCGCGCCTGCCGTGCCCTGCCTCCGGCCGACCGCACTCCGCTGGCCTCCCCGGCCGCGTTCGCGCTGGCCGCACGGTATGCCGAACTGCTCGGCGCCGCTGCCGCCGTCGGCGTCTGGCGGAACGCCCACGGCGGGTTCCTCGCGGACCCGGTGTGGCTGGGTGCGGCGCTGCACCGCTCGGCGCGTCGCCTGGGCCTGCGGGAGGGCGGGATTCCCGCGGTGTACGCGGAGCCGCTCCGGGCCGAACTCCTCCGCAGGTACGAGGAGTCGCGGCCGTTCGATCTCTACGACGCCCACGCGTGAACCTGCTGCTCTCACTGCTGCTCTCACTCTGGAGAACCCCATGTCCTTGCCCACCGTCCCCACGGAGCAGTCCCTGATCGACTGGCTCACCACCCGGGTCGGCGCCTATCTGCGGCGCGACCCCGCCGAGATCGACCCGACGGTGCCGCTCGCCGAGTACGGCCTGGACTCGGTGGCCGCGCTCAGTCTCTGCGGTGATGTGGAGGACCACTTCGGCATCCCCGTGGACCCCACGGCCGCCTGGGACTTCCCGACCGTGCGGGCGCTCGCCGGCCACCTCTGGAAAGAGCTGGAGAACGCCGGATGAGCGCGGTTGCCGTAACGGGTCTCGACTGCCGTTTCCCGGGTGCCGAGGATCCGTACCGCTTCTGGGAGTTGCTGATGCGGGGCGGCGACGGCATCAGCCGGGTGCCACGTGAGCGCTGGGACCCCGGGGTGACGGGCGGACCCGGCGAGGGCGGCTTCCTCGCCGACGCGGACGCTTTCGACAACGCCTTCTTCACCATCACCCCGCGCGAGGCGGCGTCCATGGATCCGCAGCAGCGGCTGATGCTGCAGTGCGCGTGGCGGGCGTTCGAGGACGCGGGCGTCGCACCGCACCGGCTGGCCGGGACGGCGACCGGTGTGTTCGTCGGGGTGATGGGCAGCGAGTGGGCACAGCTGACGCTGACCGACCTGCCGGGGATCACCCCGCAGATCGGTTCCGGAAACGGCTACTGCATGATCGCCAACCGGGTCTCGTACCACCTGGACCTCAAGGGCCCGTGCCTGGCCGTCGACACGGCGTGCTCATCGTCGCTGGTCGCGGTGCATCTGGCGGTGAACGCCCTGCTCTCCGGGGAGTGCGACCGGGCCCTCGCGGGCGGCGTCAACATCGCGCTGACGCCCGCGCTCGGCCTGTTCTACGAGCGGGCGGGGCTCGCCGCGCCGGACGGCCGCTGCAAGCCGTTCAGCGCGGGGGCGAACGGCATCGGACGCGGGGAGGGTGTCGGGGCGGTCGTGCTGCGGCGGCTGGAGGACGCGCTGGCCGACGGCGATCACGTGTACGCGGTGATCCGCGGGACGGCCGTCAACCAGGACGGGCGGAGCAACGGGCTGACCGCGCCGAGCCGTTGGTCGCAGCAGGAGGTGATGGCGGCGGCGTACCGCAGGGCGGGCGTGGAACCGGGCGACGTGGTCTTCACCGAGGGACACGGCACCGGCACCGCCCTCGGCGACATGATCGAGGCGAAGGCCCTCGGCGCCTGGCACGCCGGCCGCGCCCGCCCGATGGCCCTCGGCTCGGTCAAGGGCAACCTCGGCCACACGGAGGGCGCCGCCGGGATCGCCGGCCTCATCAAGGTCGCCCTCGCCCTGCATCACCGCACGGTCCCGGTCAGCCGCTTCGCCGCGCACGAGAACCCCGGACTCCGCCTGGCGGAGAAGGGGCTGAGGCTCCTCAAGTCACCGCTGAGGCTGTCCGGTCCGGCATTGGCGGGCCTGAGCAGCTTCGGCATGGGCGGCACGAACGCGCACGCCGTCCTGGAGTCGGCGCCCGCCGTCCGTACGACGGCTTCGGCCCCGCCCGCCCTCGGCGCCCACGTCTTCACCCTCACCGCACCCGACGCGCCCTCACTGCGCCGTAACCTCGCCGCCCAGGCCGAGGCGATCGGCCGACGCCAGTCACCGGTCGGGCCGTTGTGCCGGGCCTCGCAACGGGTCAAGTCGGGGCACGCGGTGCGGGCGGCGGTCGTGGTGGGGGCGGAGGAGGGCAGTTCGCGGCTGGCGAAGGCGCTGCGCGACGAACGGCCCACCGCTGCCCAGCAAGGTCCGCTCATCGCCGCCCTGTTCACCGGCCAGGGCGCCCAGTTCCCCACCATGGGCGCCCAGCTCTACCGTTCGTCCTCGCTCTACCGCCGTCACCTGGACGCGGCCGACGCGGCGCTGCTGCCGTACACCGAGACGTCCGTACGCGACCTGCTGCTGCGCGGCGACCCGGCCGTGCACCGCACGCGATGGGCGCAACCCGCCCTGTTCGCCGTCGGGTACGCGCTGGGCGCCGCGCTCGCGGATGTCGGCGTGCGCCCGGCGCTGCTGCTCGGGCACAGCGTGGGTGAGTTCGCGGCGGCGGTGCATGCCGAGGCGCTGTCGCTGGCGGACGCGGCCCGGCTGATCGCCGCTCGGGGCACGCTGATGGAGCAACTCCCCGACGGCGGCGGCATGCTGGCCGTCCACGCGCCCGCGGACCGGCTGCACGAGCTGGTCGAGCGGGAGCCCCTGGTCGGCTTCGCCGCCTTCAACGGCCCCCGGTCCACGGTCCTCTCCGGTGACCTCGCCGCCCTGGACCGTATCGCGTCCGCCCTCGACGACGTCCGCGTGCGCCGGCTGGAGGTCTCGCACGCCTTCCACTCACCGCTCATGCGGCCGGTCCTCGAACCGTTCCACCGCATCGCCGAGGAGACCGCGGGCGGCGTCCCGCGCACCCCGTTCTACTCGACCGTCCGCGGCAAGGTCCTGGAGTCGGAGCCGCTGGACGCCGCGTACTGGACGGAACACATCAGCGCCCCGGTCCTGTTCGCGGACGCCGCCTCCCAGCTCCTGGACGAGCGCCCCACCCACCTCGTCGAACTCGGCCCCCGCCCGGTCCTGACCGCCCTGGCCCGCCGTCTCGCGACCGACCATCCCCCGCTCCCCCTCCACCCGCTGCCGGGTGAGGCCGCGACAGGGACGGAGCTGGCGGCGACGGTCGCCGCCCTGTACCGGGCGGGCGTGGACGTGGACTGGCCCGCGCAGGACCAGGGACCGACGCGGCGGCTGCTGCCGTACATCTTCGCCACGGACGGACGCTTCTGGCGCGGCGGCCTGCCGACTCCGCGTCCGCACATGATCGAGGCGGAACCGGAGGAGGTTTCACGCACCGACTCGATCGAGCTCCACGTCCTCGAAGCCGTCGCCGAACTCGGCGGCTACGACGTCTCCGCGCTCTCCCCGCACTCGCGCCCCCAGGAGGACCTCGGCCTGGACTCGGTCACGCTGATCGAGTTGAAGGCGCGCGTCGAGGCCCGGCTGCCGTCGCTGGGGCCGCTGCCGGTGGAGGAGCTGCTCGGCCATCTGTCCACGCTCGGCGACCTGATCGCGTACGTCACCGCGCGCGCCGCACAAGGTGGCGTCGCCTCATCGACGGAGCCCGCCCTATGACCGTGCCCGCACCCCCCACCGGCCCCACCGTCCATGTAGCCGCCGCCGGTTCCGCGTTGCCCGGCGCGCCCGTCGACAACGCCTCGCTGGCCGCGTCGCTGGGTGTCAACGAGGAGTGGATCGACCACTTCATCGGCACCCGCACCCGGCACTTCGCCCGCGATCTGAGCACCGGGGAGGTCCGCTGGTCCCTGGCCGACCTGTGCGCGGAGGCCGCCTCGCAGGCGATCGAGTGCGCCGGCACCGACCCGGCCGACATCGAGTTCATCGTCCTGGGCACGGCGACCCCGGACCATCTGATGCCGGCCACCGTCAACGAGGTCGCCGACCGCCTCGGCCTCGACCAACTCCCCACCTACCAGCTCCAGTCGGGCTGCGCGGGCGCCGTCCAGGCCCTCGCGCTCGCCCACACCTTCATCAGCGGCGGCACCCACCGCACCGGCCTCGCCATCGGCGGCGACGTCTGCACCAAACATCTCGACCTGCGCCGCGACCTCGCCTCCGCGGCCCCTGGCGACCTGGTCAACTGCGTCCTGTTCGGCGACGGCGCGGGCGCCGCCGTCGTCGGCGCCGACCCCGGTGAACGGCCGGTGGCCCTGCGCCGCACCCTCAACCGCTGTACTGGGCTCGGCCGCAGCCCCGGCCAGATCATCGACTGGTTCGGGCTCGCCGACCGGCACGACCAGCGCCAGGCGCTCACCGAGGACTACAAGGCGATCGAGGGCTCGGTGCCCGCCATGGCCGCGGAGATCCTCTGGGAACTCCTGGACGGCTTGGGCTGGTCGCCCGAGGACCTGGACTTCCTCCTCCCACCGCAGCTGTCGGGCCGTATGACCCGGCTGATCACCGAGCAGCTGGGACTCCCCACCGCGCGGGAGATCTCCTGCGTCGCGGACACCGGCAACAACGGCAACGCACTGCCCTTCCTCCAGCTTCAGCAGCTGATGAAGGAGATCGCGGGCGGCCAGAAGGCCCTCGCCGTCGCGGTCGAGTCAAGCAAGTGGATCAAGGCGGGGTTCGCCTTGGAGGGACTGTAAAGCCGTGGAAGGCCTGGAGAGCCCTGGAAGGACGGTAGAGATGCCCACAGAGACCCACCCCCTGCCCCTTGCCGAGTTCGCGCGCCTGGTGCGCGACGAGACCGGCCTCCCGCTCGGCACCACGCCCGCCGAGGAAACGGCCCTGCTCGACGCCGACTTCGACGAACTGCCCGAGTGGGACTCCATGTACCTGCTGAAGCTGGTGACCGCCCTGGAGCACACCCTCGGCCGCCCCGTCCCGGTCGGCCGCCTCCTCGAAGCCCGCAGCCTCCGTCAGATCCACGAGCTGGTGATCACGCCATGACCACGACCCATGCGGTGCGCGACCGCCGCCACACCCTCTACTTCCTGGAGTACGCCGCCCGCCAGCGCCCGGTGTTCCTGGACACGGACGTCGACATGGGCGCCGTCCACGCCCACCGCGCCGCCGCCGAACGCCGCTACTCGACGGTGACGTACGTCCTATACGCGGCGGGCCGCGTCCTGCACCGCCACCCCGACGCCAACGCCGTCCTGGCGCCGCGCCGCCTGCGCGCCCCGCGCATCGTGCGCTTCCCGTCGGTCACCGGCAAGCTCGCGCTCGACGCCAAGTCGGCCGGAGGGGAGCGCGTCGTGCTGTCCGCGCTGATCCCCGACCTGGAGACGGCGAGCCTCGACGCCATCCAGGACAAGGTCGACCGCTACCGCTCGCCCGACGTCGCCACCCTCCCGGAATTCGGTGGCGTACGGACCCTCGTACGCCTCCCGGTGTGGCTGGGCCGCGTCGCCTTCGCGCACGCCCTGCGCAGCGCCCGGCGGCGTCCTTCGGTCCTCGGCACGGTCTCCGTCAGCTCCCTCGGCCACCGCCCGGTGGACGGCTTCCACTCCACGGGCGGTACGGCGGTGACCCTCACCTGCGGCCGGACGACCCCACGCCCTGTCGTCCGTGAGGACGGCACCATCGAGGCCGCGCCCGTCATGCGCCTCGGTCTCGCCTTCGACCACCGCGTCCTCGACGGCGCCGCCGCGGCGGACGTCCTCGGGGAGCTGACGGAGGCGCTGGAGCACGGCAGTTGGGAGGCCACGTCCGATGCACCCCCGCGCCTCGCACCCGTCGCCGAGCTGCGCTCCCCCTCCCGTGCCCCTCACCGCCCGGCCGGCTGAGGCGGCCCGGCTGCTCGCGCGGGGGGCGGTGGTGGCGTACGGCTCCGTGTCCGACTGGGCCGACCGGGCGCCGTCGCTGCGGGGCGCCGACGCGGCCAGGCTCCGCGGCCCGACGCATCCCGAGGTCCGGGCGCGCTTCCTGGCGGCACGGGCCCTGCTCCACCACATCATCGGGACCACGGACCTCGCCTACGACTCCGGCGGCCGCCCCTGCCTGCGCGGCGCCGCGTCCCGTTACGCCGTCAGCCTCAGCCACACCGAAGGCCTGGTCCTCGTGGGCCTGTGCGAGCGCACCGCCGCCCTCCTCACCATTGGCGTCGACCTGGAGCGCACCGATCGGCCCCTGGACGGCCCCCGCTTCCCGAGCCACATGTGCACCCCGCGCGAACTGGCCCGCCTCGCCCGCACGCCGGCCGCCGACCGCAACGCGCTGCTCGTGCGCTGGTGGACGGCGAAGGAGGCGTACAGCAAGGCGGTCGGCCGTGGACTGGCCCTGGACTTCAGGACGTTCGGCACCCGGCCCCCACCGGGCTGGACCCTGCGCACCCACACCCTGACCACCTCGGAGACCACCTACACGGCGGCCGTCGCGATCGGCCCCGAATCCCCGAAGGACACCCCATGAGCCTGGACCCGAACCCCGTCACCCTCCCCGGCCCCCTGGCCGAACTCAAGGAGTACGCCCGTCTGCACGCCCGCAACCAGGGCCTGTCCGCCCGCGCCATCGCCCGCGTCCTGGACCGCATCGGCAACGACACCCCGGACTCCCCCGACTCCTGGACCCACGTCTGGGCCACCCGCGCCGACGAACTCGCCGCCCGCGGCCACCTCCTGGACGCCTGCCGCCACTACACGCTGGCCCGCTTCCCGTACCCGTACGACGAACCCCGCCGCCGTGCCCAGCGGGCGGCCGTGGCGACCCTCGACCGCTGGCGGGGCACCCAGTCCGGCATCGAGCGCCTCGAACTGCCGCATCCGGACGGCCCGTTGACCTGCTGGGCGACCGGACTCGACCGGGACCGCCCGCTGCTGGTCGTCATGGGCGGCATCATCAGCGTCAAGGAACAGTGGGCGCCCCTGCTGCCCCGGCTCGGCCGCATGGGCTTCGCGGCGGTCGTGGCGGAGCTGCCCGGCGTGGGCGGGAACTCCCAGCGCTACACGCCGGATTCCTGGCGCCTGCTCCCGCACCTCCTCGACACCCTGGCCCCGCGCGCCCGCACCGACGCCACCTCTCTGCTCTTCCTCAGCTTCAGCGGCCATCTCGCCCTGCGCGCAGCCGCCGCCGACGCCCGCATCCGGCGCATCCTGACGGTGGGCGCTCCGGTCTCGGCGTTCTTCACCGACGCAGACTGGTGGCAGCGCCTGCCCCGGCTGACCCGGGACACGCTGCGCCGCCTGACGTCCACCGCGGACGACACCGAACTGCGCGCCGTACTGAAGGACTTCGCCCTCACGCCGACCGTCCTACAGGACATCGACGCCTCCGTGCGCTACGTCGCCAGCACCCGGGACGAGATCATCCCGCCCGCCGATCCCGCACTCCTGCGCTCCGCGCTCGCCGACGTCCGGGTCAAGCAGATCGACGACGTGCACGGATCACCCGGTCATCCGGGGGCGGTACGACGCTGGCTCGCCTGGAATCTGCGGGGAAAGCCGTCCGCTGCCGCACCGGCCGGCTGACCGGCACCGGCCCGCCGACGACCCGCGCGTGCACACGGGCGAGGGCGGGCCCCGGCGGCACGCCCAACTCGTCATGGAGCGACCGCCGTACGGTCCGATAGGCGCGCAGCGCGTCCGCGGTCCGCCCCGCCCGCCGCAGCGCCTCCATCAGATGACAGTGCAACTGCTCGCGCAGCGGATGCGCATGAGCCAGCTCCGTCAGCTCACCGGTCAACTCCTCGTGCCGCCCGAGCCGCAGATCGGCCTCGATACGCAACTCCAGCGCCTCCAGCCGCAGTTCCTCCAACCGGGCGGCAGCGGCCGCCAGCACGGGCCCGTGCTCCACCCCCGACACCGCGGACCCCTGCCACAAGCCCAGCGCCTCACCGAGGATCCCCGACACGGCCGCGAAGTCGCCGCGACGCGCGGCACCCCGCCCGTCCCGGTGCAACTCCTCGAACCGCTCCAGATCGAACTCACCGGGCCGTACCCGCAGCAGATACCCAGGAGCCCGCGTCACCAACGGCGCGTCCCCGCCCTCCGCGATCGCCTTACGCAGATGCGACACATACACCTGCAGCGTCGTCGCCGCGGTACGCGGCGGCCCCTGCGGCCACAACTCATCGAACAACGCGGAAGCGGACACCACACTCCCCGCCCTGAGCAGCAACACCGCAAGCACAGCCCGCTGCTTGGCCGCCGAGGGCGTACGGGGTTCAAGCCGAACAGGACCGAGGACACGGAAGCGCATAACGACAGCCCCTCTCCACTCCGGGACCCCAGAGTCCCGCAGAGCCCGGGAGAGAGACGGGACACCCACGGGAGATCCACTGGAGCAACGCTGAATGACGCGCCCCCGAAGGGGCGCGGGGAACTGCGCGACAAGTCACAGACGACCCGCAGTCAGCAACCCGCAGCAACCCCTGCGGCGCTATCCAACCGACGAGTAAGCCACAACCCCCCGCAGCAACCCATCAACCGCCTTACGCGCATTCTTCGCCACGGTCGACCCCTCCGCCGCGGACGCCGCCGAAATCTGCCCCAGCACATCAATCACCTGCTTGCACCACCGCACAAAGTCCCCCGCCGGCATCTCCGCCTCACGCAGCACCTCATCGAGGCCCTTCCCGGACGCCCACATATACGCGGCCCAGGCAAACCCGAGATCTGGCTCACGCTGACCGACACCCTCGGACTGGGTGATCCGGAACTCCTCCTCCAGCGCATCCAACTGCCCCCAGATCCGCACCATCTCACCGAGCGCGGCCTTCGCCCTCCCGGACGGCAGCTTGGGCGCCATCGCATCGTCCCCGACCCGCGCCTCGTAGACCAACGCCGAGACACAGGCCGCGAGTTCGGCGGGACCGAGCCCCTCCCACACCCCGGCACGCAGGCATTCACTCGAGAGCAGATCCAGCTCGCCGTACAGCCGGGCGAGCCGCTTGCCGTGCTCGGTGACCTCGTCACCGCGCAGATAGTCCAGCTCGGTCAGCAACGCGACGATCCGGTCGAACGTACGGGCGATCGTGTTGGTGCGGCCCTCGATACGCCGCTCCAGCTGCGAGGTGTCCCGTATCAGCCGGTGATACCGCTCGGCCCAACGCGCGTGATCCTCACGGTCGTTGCACCCATGGCACGGATGCGCCCGGATCGCCGTCCGCAGCCGGGCGATCTCCCGGTCGTCGGCGGCCTGCGACCGCTTCTTGCGGTGCCGATCCGGGGGAATGTGCCCGGCCTTGGTCCGCAGCGCGGAGGCGAGGTCGCGACGCGACTGCGGTGAGCGCGGATTGAAGGACTTCGGGATCCGCATCCGCTCCAACGCCTCGACGGGCACCGGGAAGTCCATCGACGCCAGCCGCTTGACCTGCCGCTCGGCGGTCAGCACCAGCGGGCGGGGCCCGTCGTGGTGCTCGAAGCCGCGATGGCCGTTCGACCGCCCGGCCGGCAGTCCCGGATCCAGCACCAGCGCCAGTCCCGCGTACTTGCCGGTCGGCACATGGATGACGTCACCCGGCTTGAGCTTCTCCAGCGCGACGGCGGCCTCGGCACGCCGCTCCGCCGCGCCCTGCTTGGCCAGTTCGGTCTCCCGGTCCTTCAGCTCACGCCGCAGCCGCGCATACTCCTCGAAGTCCCCGAGGTGGCAGGTCATGGACTCCTTGTAGCCCGCGAGCCCCTCCTCGTTGCGCTGCACCTGCCGCGAGATCCCCACGACCGACTTGTCGGCCTGGAACTGCGCGAAGGACGTCTCCAGCAGCTCCCGCGAGCGGTGCCGCCCGAACTGCTCGACGAGGTTGACCGCCATGTTGTACGACGGCTTGAAGCTGGACCGCAGCGGATAGGTGCGCGTGCCGGCCAGTCCCGCCAGATGCTCCGGGCTCATCCCCCGCTGCCACAGCACCACGGCATGTCCTTCGACATCGATGCCGCGGCGCCCGGCACGACCGGTCAACTGGGTGTACTCACCGGGGGTGATGTCGGCGTGCTGCTCGCCGTTCCACTTGACGAGCTTCTCCAGCACCACGGACCGGGCGGGCATGTTGATGCCCAGCGCCAGCGTCTCGGTGGCGAACACGGCCTTGACGAGGCCGCGCACGAACAGCTCCTCGACGACCTCCTTGAACGTCGGCAGCATGCCCGCGTGGTGGGCCGCGATCCCGCGCTCCAGTCCCTCCAACCACTCGTAGTACCCGAGCACATGCAGGTCTTCGGTGGGAATGGAGGCCGTGCGCTCCTCGACCAGGGAGCGGACCCGCTCCCGTGCCTCGTCGTCGTTGAGCCGCAACCCGGCGTACAGGCACTGCTGAACGGCGGATTCACAGGCGGCGCGGCTGAAGATGAAGGTGATGGCGGGCAGCAGCCCCTCGGCGTCGAGCCGCTCGATGACCTCGGGGCGTCCGGGTGTCCACACCCGCGACCTGGATCTGCGCTCCCGCTCCCGATCGGCCTCCCGCATGGCCCGCCCGCGTCTGCGGTCCTGGAAGGACGGCCTGGTCGCCTCCATGCGCGCGAGCCGGGTGAGGTCCGGGTTGACGGCCTTCTTGTGGCCCTCGCCCTCCTCGAACAGGTCGTACATCCGGCGTCCGGCGAGCACATGCTGGAACAGCGGCACGGGACGGTGCTCGGAGACGATCACCTCGGTGTCACCGCGGACGGTGTCGAGCCAGTCGCCGAACTCCTCGGCGTTCGACACGGTGGCCGACAGCGACACCAGGGTCACCGACTCGGGAAGATGGATGATCACCTCTTCCCACACGGCGCCCCGGAACCGGTCGGAGAGGTAGTGCACCTCGTCCATGACCACATATCCGAGTCCGAGCAGCGTCTGCGATCCGGCGTACAGCATGTTCCGCAGCACCTCGGTGGTCATCACGACCACCGGGGCGTCGGAGTTGACGCTGTTGTCACCGGTGAGGAGACCGACCATGCCCGTGCCGTAACGGCGGCACAGGTCGGCGTACTTCTGGTTCGACAGCGCCTTGATGGGGGTCGTGTAGAAGCACTTCTTGCCCTGCATCAGGGCGAGGTGGACGGCGAACTCGCCCACGATCGTCTTGCCGGAGCCGGTGGGCGCGGCCACCAGCACGCCCTTCCCCGATTCGAGCGCCTCGCAGGCCTCGATCTGGAAGGGGTCGAGGCCGAAGTCGTACATCTCGCGGAAGGAGGCGAGCGCGGTGGCCTGCTCGACAGCGCGCTTACGCGCCGCCGCATACCGCTCGGCCGGTGAGAGGTCCTCTGTCATCGTGCTTTCGAGCGTACCGGGCCCCACTGACAACAGGACGATCAATATCCGGATCTGCGCGGTCCCGCCCTCGGGGCCCGCCGCGAACGCCGGGCGCCCCCACCACGCGTAGTGATGGGGGCGCCCTGTGTGTTCGTGGCGGCGGCTACGTCACGTCGTCGTATCCGTTGACCCGGTCCGTGCCCGCCTGCTCCGGCAGCGCCCGGTTGGCGGAGACCGTCTCGACCTCGCCGATGTCCTCGGGCGTGAGGTCCAGGTCGGAGGCCTCGTCGTCGGCGGGCCCCATGGCCTCGCGGCGGCGCCGGCGCTTGTCGTTGATCAACGAGAAGGCGGTCGCGACGAAGTACAGGATCCAGATCGGTCCGGCGAGCGCGAGCATCGTCAGCGGGTCGGTGCTGGGCGTCGCGAGCGCCGCGAAGACCGTGATGCCCATGATCATCGCCCGCCACCAGCCGAGCATCCGCTTGCCGGTGATCGCCCCGGTGAGGTTCAGGAAGATCAGGAGCAGGGGCAGCTCGAAGGAGAGGCCGAAGACGATCACCATGCGGGTGACCAGATCGAGCAGGTCGTCCAGCGGCAGGAGGTTGTCCGTGTTCTCCGGGCTGAATTGGAGCAGCACCTCTGCCGTGGTGGGCAGCACCGAGTAGGCGAAGTAGGCGCCGAAGAGGAAGAGCGGGGCGCCCATGCCGACGAACGCGTAGGCATACTTCCTCTCGTGCCGGTGCAGGCCGGGCGCGACGAAGGCCCACAGCTGGAACAGCCAGACCGGCGAGGCCAGAACGACACCGGCCATCAACGACACCTTCAGCGCGAGCGTGAAGGGAGTGAGCAGGCCGTTGATGGTGATCTGCGCACACGGCTCGGTGGACTTGGACGTGTTCGCCAGTTGCTCGAACGTCTTGCCACAGCCGACCGAGTCGAGGATCGGCTTGGTGAGGATGTTGATGATGTCGTTGTAGAAGAAGGCGGCGACGACCGTGACGGCGACGATGGCCAACAGCGCCTTCGCGAGCCGGTTGCGGAGCTCACGTAGGTGCTCCGCGAGGGGCATCCGCCCCTCGGGATCCCTCTCCTGCTTGCGGGCAGACTTCAGCAACCCACATTCCCATCTCGTGCAGCGGGCCGGTGGTCACCGGCCCTGCGTCAGCGCTTGGTCGTGTCCGTCGGCTCGGTGACCGGGCGCGAGCTGGTCACGTCGCCGGGGGCGGCCTGGATGGTGCGCTGAGCGGGGGGCTGCTCGTCGGTCTGCGGCGGGGCCGCGGGAGCGGAGGCGTTGTCCTGGCCCTCCGTCTTCATCGCCTTGGCCTCGCTCTTGAGGATGCGCGCGGACTTGCCGAGCGAGCGCGCCATGTCCGGAAGCTTCTTCGCGCCGAACAGCAGGATGATGACGACGAGGATGAGAATGATCTCGGGGGCTCCGAGCCTTCCGAACATAAGTCTTTACCTTCTCACCGAGGCGGCTGGGGTGGGGTGCTGTCCGACCGGTCGAACACTCATCCGACCGATCGTGCTTGACAGCGATCGTAACGCTCAGGGGTAAACGGCTGGCAATCCCTGTGCGTACTCCCGGTCAGCGGCCCGAGCCTCGTTTTCCGGGCCGCGACCAGCAGCGTACCTGCCGGAACCACCGGGGTGACAGGGCGAAGCAGCCCAAAGCGCATCAGACGCAGGACTCACAGGACATCCTCGGCCGGACTCATAGCGAGTCCACAGTGCGCGCCGCGCTCAACGACGCACGCTCCAGATCCTCCGCGGCCCGGTTGATTCGAGCCGCCGAGTCCGAAACCTGCCTGCCCAGGCGCTGTGCCTCCAGGAAGACCCGCACCGCGAGCACACCGAGGACGGCGAGACCGGCGAAACCCACAGCAACCGCGAACATCGGCCAGAACATGACGCCGAGCCTAGAGGGTCGAGTGCAGCCGCAGTGTGCTGACCCCGCCACCGGTGAGCAGCTCGACGATGCGCTCCCCCGCCGGCTTGCGCACGGACGCGCCGCAGTCGGGGCAGGTGAAGGAGTAGAACGTGGTGCGGCTGCTCGCGCCGATGGCCAGGCGCAGGGCGCTCGCGGTGAGTTCGAAGCGGCCCCGGCAGTCCGGGCAGCCCGCCCTGAAGACCACGGGGGTCACGCTTCTCATGCCGGCGAACGCCGACGCCACCGACATTCCCTGCACCCCGGACGCCGACTCGCTCACAGCCCCTGCTCCTCTTCTCCTGGTCGTTCACCTCGGGCGCGCGGACCCGTGCGGCTCACTCCGGCCTGTCGTGCTGCCCGTCGTCCCGCCCGCCCCGCGCCCCGTACTCCCCGGGAGCCTGCGCCTCGATGCCGTCGTACGCCGCCAGCGCCTCACGGGCCGCGTGCCGGGCGCTGTCGGCCAGTTCGCGCGGTGACACGATCCGTCCCTCGCGCCCGAGCCGGAGCGCCAGACGGCGCAGCGAAGCCGGGTCGGGGGTGCGCAAAGTGATACGCAGCCCGCCGTCGGGTAGCTCATCGGCGCTGTCGTGCGGGTAGTACTCGGCGACCCAGCGCCCGCCCGGGCCGACCTCGACGACGACCTCCGGGTCCTCGGCGGCGGGCTGCACCAGCCCCTCCGACAGGTCCCGCAGCTCCACCTCGGGGGGCGCGGACGGCTCGTCCAGGATCCTGATCTCGGCGACCCGGTCGAGGCGGAAGGTGCGGCGCGCCTCGGAGCGGCGGCACCAGGCCTCCACATAGGTGTGGCCGACGCTGACGAGACGGATGGGGTCGATCTCGCGCTCGGTGACCTCGTCCCGGGCGGGCGAGTAGTACCGGATCCACAGGCGGCGGCGCTCGGAGATCGCCCGGTCGACGTCCGCGAAGACGCCGCCCTCCGATTCGAAGGTCACCGACAGCCGGGCGCTGGCGCCGGCCGCCTCACCGGCCGCAGCCTCCACCTTGGCGGTGGCCCGCAGCAGCGCCTGCCGGTCGCTCTCCCGCAGACCGGGCAGCGTGGCGACGGCACGGGCCGCCACCAGCAGCGCGGTCGCCTCGTCGGCGGCGAGCCTGAGCGGCTCCGCCGTCTCCGCCCCGAGGGCGGCGGGGTTGTGCCACCAGATCCGCTCGCCGTCGGTGTCGATGTCGAGCAGATCGCCGCCGCGGAAGCTGGTGCCGCACATGGGCAGCACATCGAGGTCGGAGACCAGCTCGTCCTCGGTGATCCCGAAAGCGCGGGCGACGTCCTCGAGCCGGGCGCCGGGGCGCTCCCTCAGATACGTCACCAGGGAGAGCATCCGGCGAGTCTGGTCGATGGCGCTCACAGGTCTGATCGGTTTGCCGGCCACTGTATTTCTCCGCTCCCCCTCAGCCCTTGGCCACGGCACGCAGCCGGTCCACCACGTCGGCGCGCAGCTCGGCCGGCTCCAGGACCACCACGTCCGGCCCGAACTCCACCAGCCAGGCGTCCAGACCGTGCCCGTACGGGATCTCCAACTCGTCCCAGCCGTCGCCCAGTTCCCGCACCGATGTGGCCTTCGCCCGCAACGGATACCCCGCGTCCGTACGCAGCCGGATCAGCGCACTGCGGTCGGCGGTCTCCCCCGCCCAGCTCGCGACGGTCTCCCGGACGGTGACGACATCGGGGACCTCCACGGTGAACCGGCCGCTGCGGGTGCGTACCCGGCCGGTGATGCGGGACAGCCGGAACACCCGCTCGGCACCGCGGTCACGGTCCCAGCCCGCCAGATACCAGTGGCCGCGCCAGCACTCCAGCGCCCACGGCTCCACATGCCGGGGTTCGGGATGCGCGGCGGTGGCCTTGCGGTAGTCGAAAGCGACCGGCCGGCGGTCGCGGCAGGCCAGCATCAAGGGCTCGAACGCCGCCTCGTGCACCGGAATCCGCGGCTCCAGCGCGCCGTGCGTCTCGTACGGGTCCATGTCCTCGAGCAGCCCGGCCGCGCGCAGCTTCTGCAGCGCGCCACTGGCCGCGCCCGCGAGCCGCGCCTGCTGCCACACCTTGGCGGCCAGCCCCAGCGCGGCGGCCTCCTCGGCGTCGAGGGTGACGGGCGGGAGGCGGTTGCTGTCGCGGCGGGCCAGATAGCCGACCTCGCCGTCGAGATTCTCCACCGTCTCGATGACCAGGCCGAGTTCGCGCAGATCGTCCTTGTCCCGCTCGAACATCCGGTTGAAGGAGTCGTCCGACCCGGCTTCCAGATAGGCCTCGATGGACTCACGCAACTCGCGCTTGCTGAGCGGCCGCCGCGTCCCCAGCAGACACAGCGCCAGGTTCATCAGCCGCTCGGCCTTGGCAATGGCCATCGACGCCCTTCGCCTCCCTATGGTGCTTACGAACGACGACCGTACCGCTCAGCGGTGGCGCGGCAAAAGCCGAGGGCCCATGCCCGCGCAGGCATGGACCCCAGGTGATCGGGTGTGGTCGTACGTCGATCAGACCCCGAGGAGGTCGACCACGAAGATCAGCGTCTCACCGGGCTTGATCGCCGGGGTGGGGCTCTGGTTGCCGTAGGCGAGGTGGGCCGGGATGGTCAGCTGACGCCGGCCACCGACCTTCATGCCCTGCACGCCCTGGTCCCAGCCCTTGATGACCCGGCCGCCGCCCAGCGGGAAACGGAAGGGCGTGCCACGGTTCCAGCTGGCGTCGAACTCCTCGCCGGTGCTGAAGGCGACACCCACGTAGTGGACGGTGACGGTCTGACCCGCCTGCGCCACCGCGCCGTCGCCCTCCCAGATGTCCTTGATCTCCAGGTCCGCCGGGGGCTCGCCGCCCGGGAAGTCGATCTCGGGCTTGTCGATGCTCACGTCTCTAGCTCCTGCTTGTCTGCGGAAAGGCGAACGGTCACAGTCTTACATCTCGGTGACGTCACATCTTCGCCAGGATGTCGACCGAGAAGACCAGCGTGGAGTCCTTCTCGATACCGCTGCCGGCCGGCGGGCTGTCGCCGTACCCCAGGTCCGGCGGGATGACGATCAGTACCCGGCTGCCGACCTTCTTGCCCGTCAGGCCCTGCGCCCAGCCCTTGACGACCTGCTGCAGCGAGAACGACGTGAGCGACTTGCGGCTGTACGTCGAGTCGAACTCCTTGCCGCCGTCCCACACCACGCCCTTGTACTGCACCAGCACGGTGTCCTGGGCGGCGACCTCGGCGCCGTCGCCCTCGATGACGTAGTTCGCCACCAGCTTCTTCGGCGCATCGGACTTGGGCATCTCGATGGAGGGCGCCTTGCCGTCGGTGTTGGCGCCCACCTTGGGCAGGTCGATGTTGTCCTGCGCGACCGCGCTGCCCTTGGCGGAGCTCTTCCCGTTGAACGTGGCCTGCACATCGACGACGAACACCAGCGTGTCCGTGCCCTTGATGCCCCCCTGCGGGTTGCCCTGCTTGCCGTACCCCCACGTCGGGGGAACCGCCATCTGGACGCGGCTCCCGGCCTTCTTGCCGGCCAGCGCATACCGCCAGCCGTCGATGATGCTGCTCGGCGCGAGCTGGATGATCAGCGGCGTCTTGCGGTCGTACGAGTTGTCGAAGACCTTCGCCGTGTCCCAGACCTGACCCAGGTAGTGGGCCTGGACATAGTCGTTCTCCGCGACGGTCTGGCCGCTGCCCGCGATGAGCGTCTTCACCGCGAGGTCCTTCGACGGCTCCCCGCTGCCCTTGGCGACGGTCGGCTTCTCTTCGAACTTCGTGCCCGCCGTGATCGCCGGCAGCGGACCGTCGACGAGCTTCGGTGGCGGCGCCGAGGATCCGGAGGCCGAGGGCGACGCGCTGTCGGAGGCCTGGGCCGAGTCGGCCGCGTCGTCGTCGCCGCATCCGGCGAGCGTGACCAGTCCAGCGGGAACAGCGATGAGCAGTGAGCGTCGGCGCACGGTGGGGGCCTCGTAATCGGTCGATCTTGTTGATGGCGTGCGCGCAACTCTACGGCGTGAGAAGGGCGCCGTACGGAAAACGTACGGCGCCCGCGTTGCGTTCCGGCGATCCAGCCGAAACGCGGTGCTCACATTCCGGCGATGAGCTTCTCCACCCGGTCGTCCACGGAACGGAACGGGTCCTTGCACAACACCGTGCGCTGTGCCTGGTCGTTGAGCTTCAGGTGCACCCAGTCGACCGTGAAGTCACGGCGCTGTTCCTGAGCCCTGCGGATGAAGTCACCGCGCAGCCGGGCCCGAGTGGTCTGCGGCGGAACCGACTTGCCCTCGAAGATCTTCAAGTCATTGCAGATCCGGGCGGCTTGACCCTTTTTCTCCAGCAGGTAGTAAAGACCCCGCCTGCGATGGATGTCGTGGTAGGCGAGGTCTATCTGCGCCACGCGCGGATGCGACATGGTCATGTTGTGCTTGGCGCGGTACCGCTCGATGAGCTTGTACTTCATCACCCAGTCGATCTCGGTGCCGATCCGGTCGAGGTCCTCGGCCTCGATCGCGTCCAGGGTGCGGCCCCACAGCTCCAGGACCTGCTCCACGGTGCCGGTGCGGATCCCGCGGCGCTCGCAGAAGTCCACGGCCTTCTCGTAGTACTCGCGCTGGACTTCCAGCGCCGAGGCCTCGCGCCCGCTGGCCAGACGCACCTTGCGCCGGCCCGTGATGTCATGGCTGACCTCGCGGATCGCCCGGATCGGGTTCTCCAGGGTCAGGTCCCGCATCACCGTGCCCGCCTCGATCATGCGCAGCACCAGGTCGGTCGCGCCGACCTTCAGCAGCATGGTCGTCTCGGACATGTTCGAGTCGCCCACGATGACATGCAGGCGGCGGTAGCGCTCGGCGTCCGCGTGCGGTTCGTCGCGGGTGTTGATGATGGGCCGGGAACGCGTCGTCGCCGAGGACACGCCCTCCCAGATGTGCTCGGCCCGCTGGCTGACGCAGTACACGGCGCCACGCGGGGTCTGCAACACCTTGCCCGCGCCGCACAGCAGCTGGCGGGTGACAAGGAACGGAATGAGAATGTCCGCGAGCCGGGAGAACTCCCCGTGCCGCGCCACCAGATAGTTCTCGTGGCAGCCGTAGGAGTTGCCTGCCGAGTCGGTGTTGTTCTTGAAGAGGTAGACGTCGCCCGCGATTCCTTCCTCGTGCAGGCGTCGTTCGGCGTCCACCAGGAGTCCCTCGAGAATGCGCTCGCCGGCCTTGTCGTGGGTGACCAGCTCGGTCACGTTGTCACATTCGGGTGTCGCGTATTCCGGATGTGAGCCCACGTCGAGATAGAGGCGGGCGCCGTTTCGCAGAAAGACATTGCTGCTGCGGCCCCATGACACGACACGGCGGAAGAGGTACCGCGCCACCTCGTCGGGAGACAGGCGCCGCTGTCCCCTGAACGTACACGTGACGCCGTACTCGTTCTCCAGCCCGAAAATGCGGCGGTCCATGAGTGAACATTACGCCCGATCCCCTGAGCTGAAACGGGGTTCGACCGCACGGTTGCGATCATTTTCCGATGCGGCCGCCACCACGGCCCGCCCACCGGGCGCCGCCAGCACCCGCACGGTGACCAGCACAACCAGCAGCGACACCCCGCCCGCGGCACCCGGCACGGCGAAGCCCCACAGCGCCCCACCGCCCTCGACGACCGGACCCGTGAGGCCCGTTCCGACCGACGCCCCGACCGTGAACGTCGTCACCAGCCACGAGAACGCCTCCGTGACCGTCCCCCTCGGCGCATGCCGGTCCACGAGCACGAACGCACACGCGATGCACGGCGCGAGGAACACCCCGGACAGCACACTGAGCAACGTCATGGCGACCACGCCCGGCATGAACATCAACGGCAGATAGCACACCGCAAGCAGCGCCACCAGCCCGCACAGCCGCCGCGCCGGCTCACCGGTCCACTGCCGCGCCCCGTACACGGTGCCGCCGATCAGCGCACCCAGCCCCAGCCCCGCCATCAGCCAGCCGTACACGGCGTCACCGCCGTGGTCGTCCGCGTACGACACCCCCGCCACCGTGATGGAGCCCAGCGCGATACCGACGAACAGAAACGCACCCAGCAACGCCAGCAGCCCGGGCGAACGCAACGCACCCAGCCAGTGCGCCTCACGCGGCGCCGAACGCCACGCGCGCGAAGGCGGCGACACGACCACGGAGAGCGCGCCGAGGACCCCGATCACGTTCAGCACCAGCAGCGCAGTCTGCGCCGACCACAGCGACACACACACGGTCACCAGCAACGGCCCCACGGTGAACATGACTTCCTGCGCGACCGCGTCCATCGCGTACGCCGTGTGCACCTGGCCCTCCTTGCGGAGGACACTCGGCCACAGCGCCCGCAGACCGCCCTCCAGAGGCGGCGTGAAGAGCCCGGCAGCCGCCACGGCCGCACAGGCCAGCGGCAGCGGGTCGGTGCCCGCGAAGGCGAACACCGCCATCGCCAGCGCCGACAGCACCGCGGCCGGCAGCTGTATGCGCGGCTGCCCGTACAGGTCCACCAGCCGCCCCAGCACCGGCTGGCCCACGGCGTTCGCGACCCCGTACACGGCCGCCAGCGCCCCCGCGAGACTGTACGTGCCGCCCTCCGCGCGCACGAACAGCACGATCGCGATCGCGCAGGTCGCGTTCGGCAGCCGGCCCACGAGCGTGCCGACCAGCAGCCGCGTGGCGTGCCTCGCCCTGAGGATCTCCAGGTATCCCACGGCCTGTCCCGCCCTTCCGCTCGCCGACCCCATTGAAGTGTTACGTATAACGTCCCGCGTCATACGTACCATGTGCGCTGTCCACCCGTCCAGACGAAAGAGCAGGTCGCACGGTGGCACCAGGCAGCACCCGCCCCACCAGCCGTGACGTCGCCCAGGCCGCCGGGGTCTCCCAGGCCGCGGTCTCCCTCGTCCTCGGCGACAAATGGCGCGGCCGCGTCTCGGAAACCACCGCCGAACGCGTACGACAAGCCGCACGCGACCTCGGCTACCGCCCCAACCTCGCCGCCCGCAATCTGCGCCTCGGCCACACCCGCACCGTCCTGCTCGTGGTCCCCGCCCTGACGACCGAGTTCTTCGCCGGCGTCTACACCGGAGCGGCCCGCATCGCCGCCGAACACGGCTTCGGCGTCGTCCTCTACCCCTCCCCCGAAGGCATCGGCCCCGCCCGCGACCCCTTCGCCTCCGCCCAGGCCGCCCTCGACGGCGTCATCGCCTCCTCCATGGCCGCCGACGCCCTCACCGCCATCCGCGGCGACCAACTCCCCCTCGTCATGCTCGACAGCGACCCGCACGGCAGCCTCGGCGCCGCCACCGTCAACCTCGACATCACCGACGGCGTCCGCCAGGTCGCCGAACACCTCCTCGGCCTCGGCCACCGCCACTTCCTCCACCTCGCGGCGGACATCCCCTCCTGGACCTTCGAGGTACGCGCGCGTGAACTGGCCACACGGGTCGGCGAGGTCCCCGGCACGTCCGTACGCACGGCCCACGCACCCATCTCCATCGACGGCGCTCGCATCGCCGCCGAGACCGCGCTCTCCGCCCCCGGCGGCCCCCGGCCCACCGCACTGGTCTGCGACGACGACAAACTCGCCGCCGGCGCCTACAAGGCCGCACGCCGCCTCGGCCTGCGCATCCCCGACGACATCTCCGTCACCGGCCTCGACGACCTCGCCCTCGCCACCGCCATCGACCCCGAGCTGACGACCGTACGCCTGGACGCGGAGCTGTTCGGCGAACGCGGCATGCAGGCGCTGCTGGCGGTCCTGGACGGCCGCACGCCGGATGCGGGCGACATCCCCGTCGAACTCGTCGTACGAGGCTCCACAGCGCCACCCAGCGCCCCCTGACACGCCTGTGCCCCGTCCGCACGAACGCGGCCGGGGCACACAAGGCAAGGCAGGGCGAGCAGCGGGCCTACACCGGCGGACCTACTCCTCGTCCTCGGAACTCTCGGCCTCCGCCGCGGTCTCCGCGCCGTCCGCCTCCAGCAGCCGGCCCAGCTGCCGACCCGTGATCCGCTTGAACTTCCGCGCCTGCGGACGCGTACGGTCCAGCACCGCCACCTCCAGCCGCTCCGCCGGAATCTCCCGCTGCGTGCCGTTGGTGTCCCGGGACAGCGCCTGCACGGCCAGCTTCAGCGCCTCCGCCAGAGTCATACCGTCCTGGTGACGCTGATCGAGATAACTACTGATCTGCTCCGCATTACCGCCGACCGCGACCGAACCATGCTCATCGACGATCGAACCGTCATGCGGCAACCGGTAAATCTGATCACCCTCCGGCGTCTCCCCCACCTCGGCGACGACCAGCTCCACCTCATACGGCTTCTCGGCCGCACTGGAGAAAATCGTGCCCAGCGTCTGGGCGTACACGTTGGCCAGGCCACGAGCGGTCACGTCATCACGGTCATAGGTGTAACCACGCAGGTCGGCGTAGCGCACGCCACCGATCCTGAGGTTCTCGTACTCGTTGTACTTACCGGCCGCCGCAAAACCGATCCGGTCATAGATCTCGCTGAACTTGTGCAGCGCGCGGGACGGATTCTCCCCGATGAACACGATGCCATCGGCATACTGCAACACGACCAGGCTGCGGCCACGCGCGATGCCCTTCCGGGCGAACTCCGCGCGGTCGGTCATCGCCTGCTGAGGTGAGACATAGAACGGCGTCGACACCGGCTACCCATCCCTTTCTGTCGAAGTCACTGGATCACCTTGCAACAAGAGGCCGCCGCCTACAGCAGCGCGGCCCGCGGGCCGTCCGGCTGCTCCAGACGCCGCTCCAGAATCGAGCGGGCGATCTCGGAGGACTCGTCCTCCGTCAGCCGACGGAAACCGTCCTCGGTGATCACGGTGACGATCGGGTAGATCCGGCGCGCTACATCGGGACCACCGGTCGCCGAGTCGTCGTCTGCCGCGTCGTACAGGGCCTGCACCACAAGGGTCGTGGCCTCGTGCTCGGTCAGATCGCTCCGGAAGAGCTTCTTCATGGCCCCACGCGCAAAGATCGAACCCGAACCGGTGGCAGCGAAGCCGTGCTCCTCGGAACGGCCACCAGTGACGTCGTACGAGAAGATCCGACCCCTGTCGCGATCCACGTCGAAGCCGGCGAAGAGCGGCACCACAGCCAGCCCCTGCATGGCCATACCGAGGTTCGACCGGATCATGGTCGACAGACGGTTCGCTTTGCCCTCCAGCGAGAGCTGTGCGCCTTCGACCTTCTCGAAATGCTCCAGCTCAAGCTGGAAGAGCTTGACCATCTCGACGGCCAGACCCGCCGTACCGGCGATCCCCACGGCCGAGTACTCATCCGCCGGGAACACCTTCTCGATGTCCCGCTGCGCGATGACGTTACCCATCGTGGCCCGACGGTCACCGGCGAGCACGACGCCCCCGGGGAACGTCGCCGCCACGATCGTCGTGCCGTGCGGCGCCTCGATCACGCCCTGCGTGGGAGGCAGTTGCCGGTTACCGGGCAGGATGTCCGGCTGGTGCTCGGACAAGAAGTCCATGAAGGACGACGACCCAGGCGTCAGGAAGGCAGCCGGTAGACGCCCGGTGCTACGAGTGTTGGCTTCCACGAGGATCCTTCCAGTAAGCGGCAGCCCGACGAACTGCGTCGGGATCATCTCCCAACTTGCCGATGGCCGAATTGCAGTTGAAGCACAGTACGCCACGGACCCTACCCGTCTCGTGGCAGTGATCCACATGTACGGCCGGAGCTTTCAGGCAGATCACACAGAGCGTGTAGACAGGCTGTCCGAGGCAGCCGCGTTGCGGTGCCCCACCCCGCCTGTAGGCCTCTGCCCCGCATTCGCGGCAACGGCCCGGAAGCCCGTCGAGCCTCGACCGGTTAGCCGCGAATGCGGTGACAGGAAGCGTCCGCCGGCATGCCGAGGATTCCTTCCCGGCAGCCGACTCGGACACTTGCGGTCACTCCCCGCCCTTCTGGACAAATGACCGCACGAAGTCCTCGGCGTTCTCCTCGAGCACATCATCGATTTCGTCGAGGACGGAGTCCACGTCATCGCTCAGCTTCTCTTGGCGCTCCTTGAGGTCCTCCGAAGCCTGCGACTCTGCCGCCTGCTCCTCGACCTCCTCGGTGGAACGCGTTGCCTTCTGCTGGCCGCCGCCGGTGTCCTTGGTCGCCATAACCCTCACCCCGCTCGGTTCGACGTTCTTGATCAGACCCTACAAGCAGGGTCCGACATCGGCCCCGCAGTTCTCTCAACGTCCGGGGACCACCTCGATGATTCCCGGACGCCGGGATTTCCACTCTGCCGGGCCGCTTCTGCCCGGGTGTTCGTTCAGCCGCCGGAGAGGACCCTGACCAGGTCTTCTGCCGTGCGGCAACGGTCCAGGAGTTCCTTGACGTGATTACGCGTTCCGCGAAGCGGTTCCAGGGTTGGGACCCGTTGCAACGAGTCCCGCCCGGGAAGGTCGAAGATCACGGAGTCCCAGGAGGCCGCGGCGACGTCGTCCGCGTACTGCTCCAGGCATCGGCCGCGGAAGTACGCACGCGTGTCCTCCGGCGGCTTGGTGCGGGCCCGCTCGATGGCCGGCTCGTCCAGGAGGCGCTTCATGCGGCCACGGGCGACGAGGCGGTTGTAGAGGCCCTTCTCCTCTCGTACGTCGGCGTACTGGAGGTCGACCAAATGCAGCCTCGCCGCGTCCCAGTCCAGGTCGTCCCGGCGTCGGTAGCCCTCCATCAGCTCCCTCTTGGCGACCCAGTCGAGTTCGCCGGCGAGGCTCATGGGGTCGTTCTCGAGCCGGTTGAGGGTGTCTTCCCAGCGGGCGAGGACGTCCTTGGTCTGGTCGTCGGCGTCGGCGCCGTAGCGCTCCTCCACGTATTTGCGGGAGAGCTCGTAGTACTCCATTTGCAGCTGGACCGCGGTGAGTGTGCGGCCGCTGCGGAGCGTGACCAGGCGCTTGAGGGTGGGGTCGTGGGAGACCTGGTGGAGGGTGCGGACGGGCTGGTCGACGGCGAGGTCGACCGCGATGAAGCCGTCCTCGATCATCGACAGCACCAGGGACGTCGTGCCGAGTTTCAGGTAGGTGGAGATCTCGGCGAGGTTCGCGTCGCCGATGATCACGTGGAGTCGGCGGTATTTCTCCGCGTCCGCGTGGGGCTCGTCGCGGGTGTTGATGATGGGGCGCTTGAGCGTGGTCTCGAGGCCTACCTCGACTTCGAAGTAGTCCGCGCGCTGGCTGAGCTGGAAGCCGTGTTCGTGTCCGTCCTGGCCGATGCCGACGCGGCCCGCTCCGGCGAAGACCTGACGGGAGACGAAGAAGGGCGTGAGGTGGCGCACGATGTCCGAGAAGGGGGTTTCCCGCTTCATCAGGTAGTTCTCGTGGGTGCCGTAGGACGCGCCTTTGTTGTCGGTGTTGTTCTTGTACAGGTGGATGGGCTGGGCGCCGGGGAGCTGGGCGGCTCGTTCCGCGGCTTCGGCCATGATGCGTTCGCCGGCCTTGTCCCAGAGGACGGCGTCCCGGGGGTTGGTGACCTCGGGGGCGCTGTATTCGGGGTGTGCGTGGTCGACGTAGAGGCGTGCGCCGTTGGTGAGGATGACGTTGGCCAGGCCGATGTCCTCGTCGGTGAGCTGGCTGGCGTCGGCGGCCTCGCGGGCGAGGTCGAAGCCTCGCGCGTCCCGCAGCGGGTTCTCCTCCTCGAAGTCCCATCGGGCCCGCCGGGCCCGGTGCATCGCCGCCGCGTAGGCGTTGACGATCTGGGACGAGGTGAGCATGGCATTGGCGTTGGGGTGGCCGGGGACGGAGATCCCGTACTCCGTCTCGATGCCCATTACTCGCCGTACGGTCATGCGGCCCTCCTTGCCCGGCGGCGTCCTCGGTCGGGGACGCTGCTCAAGTACCGCTGGCGCTCCGGTGCGTGTGCGGTGCCCGTCCCCGCACTGCGCGACTCGGCGGTACCGAAGAGCCTAGAACGCCTTTGCGCTGGTGGGGAGATCATTTGCGTCATTGCCTTGCTCCAGCCGTGGCCTGAAAAGCAGTCGGCTGCGGGTACCCGGTGAGGGCACCCGCAGCCGCCCTGTCTTTTACAGGTACTGACCGGTGTTCGCCACCGTGTCGATGGAGCGTCCGGTGTCGGCGCCCTGCTTTCCGGTGATGAGGGTACGGATGTAGACGATCCGTTCGCCCTTCTTTCCGGAGATTCGGGCCCAGTCGTCCGGGTTGGTGGTGTTGGGCAGGTCTTCGTTCTCCTTGAACTCGTCCACGCAGGCCTGGAGGAGGTGGGCTACGCGGAGGCCCTTCTGCTTGTGCTCGAGGAAGTCCTTGATCGCCATCTTCTTGGCGCGTCCGACGATGTTTTCGATCATGGCGCCGGAGTTGAAGTCCTTGAAGTAGAGGACTTCCTTGTCTCCGTTGGCATAGGTGACCTCGAGGAAGCGGTTTTCCTCGGTTTCGGCGTACATCTGCTCGACCGCGGTCTGGATCATGCCCTGGACCGTCGAGGACTTGTCGCCGCCGTGCTCGCCGACGTCCTCGGGGTGCAGCGGGAGGCGCTCGGTGAGGTACTTGGCGAAGATGTCCTTGGCGGCTTCGGCGTCCGGACGCTCGATCTTGATCTTCACATCGAGGCGGCCGGGGCGCAGGATCGCCGGGTCGATCATGTCCTCGCGGTTGGAGGCGCCGATGACCACGACGTTCTGCAGGCCTTCCACACCGTCGATCTCGGCGAGCAGCTGGGGGACGATGGTGTTCTCCACGTCCGAGCTGACGCCGGAGCCGCGGGTGCGGAAGAGGGATTCCATCTCATCGAAGAAGACGATGACGGGTGTGCCCTCGCTGGCCTTCTCACGGGCACGCTGGAAGACCAGGCGGATCTGCCGCTCGGTCTCGCCGACGTACTTGTTGAGGAGCTCGGGGCCCTTGATGTTGAGGAAGAAGCTCTTGCCGGTGGCCTGGCCGGTGACTTCGGCGACCTTTTTGGCCAGCGAGTTGGCGACGGCCTTGGCGATGAGTGTCTTGCCGCATCCGGGGGGTCCGTACAGCAGGACGCCCTTGGGCGGCCGCAGTTCGTGCTCCTTGAAGAGGTCGGGGTGGAGGTACGGGAGCTCGACGGCGTCGCGGATCATCTCGATCTGGCCGCCCAGACCGCCGATCTGCTCATAGCCGATGTCGGGAACCTCTTCGAGGACGAGTTCCTCGACCTCGCTCTTCGGAACGATCTCGTAGACGTAGCCGGAACGGGGTTCGAGGAGCAGTGCGTCGCCGGGACGGATGTTTACGTCCAGCAGCGGCTCGGCGAGCCGCACCACCCGCTCCTCGTCGGTGTGCCCGAGTACCAGGGCGCGTTCGCCGTCCTCGAGGATTTCCTTGAGGGTGACGATGTCCCCGACGCGCTCGTACTCCATGGCTTCGACCACATTGAGCGCTTCGTTGAGCATTACTTCCTGGCCGCGCCGGAGCTCGTCGAGTTCGACGCTCGGGCTGACGTTCACGCGGAGCTTGCGGCCGCCGGTGAAGATGTCGGCGGTGCCGTCCTCGTTCGCCACGAGGAAGACTCCGAAGCCGGCCGGCGGCTGTGCGAGCCGGTCGACTTCCTCCTTGAGGGCCACGATCTGGTCGCGGGCCTCACGGAGCGTGTTGGCGAGTCGCTCGTTCTGGGCGGACACGCCGGCCAGGTTGGTCTGCAACTCGACGATCCGCTCTTCGAGAATCCTCGTGTGCCGCGGAGAGTCGGCGAGCTTGCGTCGCAGGACGGCGATCTCCTGCTCAAGGTAGGCAATCTGCCCGGCCGGGTCGTCGGACCCTCGTCCCGGGCGGATGCCGCGGTTCATGTCGTCGTCGTGGGCTGCCACGGTCCTCACCTCCTCCAAGGGGAGCTGGACGCTTCCAGACCCTACCTGGGTGGGTGTCGATTGAAACCCCTAGATCACAAAGACTGTCAAGGTGTGTCGTCGGTCACCCAGCGCTCTCCCTCACGCCGTGTGGATACCCAATCAACGTGATTCAGAAGCGGCCTGTTCCAAGGGTGGAGTGGTCAAAATCCTTCGCGTCGTGCGCGAGTTGCCGGTGTCGTCGGTCGTCGGAGGGCTTGCGGCGCTTGGGCGGTGAAGCGCTGCGGCTGTCGCGGAGGGGCTGGATGCGCATGGGAGGCAGCGGCGCGGGCGTTGACTCAGCGTGGCGGTGACGGGTGGCTGGAGTCACATGGGAGGCGGCTCGGAAAGATCGTGTTCGCCCTGAGAGATCGGGGTCTGGGGCGGCTGTCGAGCGGGTCTGGACCCCGCCTCGACCGAGGTCGTACTTCACGCGGAGGTAGGGTCGAAGGGTCCAACACCGGGCGCAGGAGACGGCGGGAGCGATGAGCGTGCAGCAGGAGGCCGGGGTCGACGGTGAGGCTCTGGAGGTCTGGATCGACCAGGATCTCTGTACCGGCGACGGCATCTGCGTCCAGTATGCGCCTGAGGTGTTCGAGCTGGACATCGACGGTCTGGCCTATGTGAAGGGCTCGGGCGACGAGCTGCTGCAGGCCAAGGGCGCCACAACACCCGTACCGCTGCCGCTTCTCACGGATGTGGTCGACTCGGCGCGGGAGTGTCCAGGCGAGTGCATCCATGTGCGCCGGGTGACGGACCGGGTGGAGGTCTTCGGTCCCGACTCGGAGTGACGGCGCGGGTGCGTTGCGTCACCGGCGTCTGATGTCCCGGGGTCCCGCGGAGTTCAGACGCTGCGGGCTCCGGAGGGCTTGGAGCGCTCGAACGTCCCGTTCTTCCACTGCCATTTCGCGCTGTCCTTGACGTCGGGGCAGCAACGGGGCACGTCGGACGCCGAGTAGCCGAGCAGGTTGCCGAGGACGGCGCCATCCCGTAGGGCGATGTCGCTGACGATGGTGCGGTCCTTGGGGTCGACGAGCGTGGCCACAACGCGCGGCTTGCCGGTGTCGGCGGTGGTGAGGACGTACAGGCCGTCGGGCGGGGTGCCCATGGGGGCGTCGCAGTGCACGACGGCGACGGTTTCGGGGTTGCCGTCGCCGTCGAGGTCTCCGGAGGCCTTCTTCACCACGACGGCTTTCACGGGGCCGCATTCGATCGGGAAGTCGGCGCGGGCGGGGTCGGGCGCGGGGGCGGTCGCCTGGCCGGTCTTGGAGTCCGGACCCTGGGCGGCGGTGGCCGCGTCGGGCTGGAGGATCGAGGAGAGGGCGACGACGCCGGCGAGGGCGGTCGCGGTGGCGAGCCAGTGGATCGGGCGGGTGTGCGTGTGCGCGAGTTCCGGAACGGCGGATTGCTGCACTAGGAGTGTCTCCTGTGAGGGCTGTGCCGGTGGGGGTGGCCAGCATGGTGCCACACGTCACAGTGCGGGGGAACGGCGGGGGTGGGCGGATGTTGTGCCGTTGGCCGTCTGTTGTGCTCTAGGCCGTCGCGTCCTGTCCCGACGTCAACGCAAAGGCGTCGTGGCCGAGTTCCGGAGTGTTCCCGGGAACTCGGCCACGTTGTTTGTACGTTGATTGCGGCACGGGGCCGCCCTAGCGCCCGGCGCCTCCGTCGGCGTTGGGGCCGGCGTAGTCCTCGCCGTAGGCGCCCTTGGCGGGGCGGCGGCGGCGCATGGGGGGCTCGACGCCGTCGGCGAGGCGGCGGGCGGTGAGCAGGAAGCCGGTGTGGCCGATCATGCGGTGGTCGGGGCGGACGGCGAGGCCTTCGACGTGCCAGTTGCGGATCATCGTCTCCCAGGATGTCGGCTCGTTGAAGCAGCCGATCTCGCGGATGGACTCGACGGTCCGGGCGAGCTGGGTGGTGGTGGCGACGTAGCAGCAGAGGATGCCGCCGGGGACGAGGGCCTTGGAGACGGCTTCCAGGCATTCCCAGGGGGCGAGCATGTCGAGGATGACGCGGTCGACGTCGGCGTCGCTCAGGTTGTCCTGGAGGTCGCCGACGGTGAGCTGCCAGGCGGGGTGGGGGCCGCCGAAGTAGCGCTCCACGTTCTGCCGGGCGATGTCGGCGAAGTCCTCGCGTCGCTCGTAGCTGTGCAGCATGCCCTGGTCGCCGATGGCGCGCAGCAGGAAGCTGCTGAGCGAGCCGGAGCCCACGCCCGCTTCGACGACGCGTGCGCCGGGGAAGATGTCGGCGAAGGACAGGATCTGCCCCGCGTCCTTGGGGTAGACCACGGCGGCGCCGCGGGGCATGGACAGGACGTAGTCGGGGAGCAGGGGGCGCAGCGCGAGGTAGGCGACGTTCCCGGTGGTGCGGACGACGCTGCCCTCGGGAGCACCGATCAGTTCGTCGTGCGGGAAGGAACCCTTGTGGGTGTGGAAGTTCTTCCCGGCTTCGAGCGTGAACGTGTAGTGACGGCCCTTGGGATCGGTCAGCTGTACCTGGTCCCCGACCTTGAAGGGCCCGCGTCGGCGGGCGGCACCGGTCGGTTCGGACATGTGAACAGCCTACCGGTTCCCTGCCGGGGGCTTGACCAGGAGAAGGGGTGGACGGTGGCGGTGCGTGCGACACAGCCCCGCGCCCCTTTGGGGCGCGTTCAGCTGGGCCTTGCCATGGCTTTCACGAACGCGCGTTCCACGTCGGCGGCGGACAGGACGCCGTAGATCTCGCCGGTGTCCTCGACGACGAGGTATTCGGTGGCGGGGGTGGCGCGCAGGGCGTCCAGGAGGTCTTCGCCGGCCAGTTCGGCGGAGACGCGCATGCCGTCGGTGAGGTCCTGGGCGAGGCCGCTGACGGCGACCCAGGGGCGGCGGTGTTCGGGGACGCCGACGATGGCGGCCTCGCGGACGAGGGAGAGGGGCTGGCCGTCGGGGTCTACGACGACGAGGGCGCGGGCGCCGGCCTCGTTGGCGCGGCGCAGGGCCTCGGAGAGGGGGGTGTCCGTCTCGACAGGGACGGCGCGGCGGGTGAGGTTGCGGGCGCGCAGCTCGGGGAGGTGTTCGCGCAGGCGGGCCATGCGCAGGCTGTTGCCGGCGCCGGTCCAGATGATCGCGGCGAGGATCGCGGCGAGCAGGGCGTCCATGACGGTGTCCATGCCGACGTTGTCCACGGCGTCGCGGCCGAGTGCGCCGGACTGGGTGAGCAGGGGCAGGCCGATCAGGACGGAGACGGCGAGGGCGCGGCCGACCCAGGCGGCGGCGATGGTGCCGCTCATGGGTTTGCCGGTGATCTTCCAGATGACGGCGCGGAGCATGCGGCCGCCGTCGAGGGGCAGCCCGGGGAGCAGGTTGAAGGCGGCGACGATGAGGTTGGAGATCATCAGGCCGGCCAGCAGGACGCCGGGGACGGTGCCGGGCTCGACGGGTTGCAGGGCCAGGTAGAAGAGGCCCGCGAGGACGAGGGAGAGCAGCGGGCCGACGAAGGCGAGGACGAATTCGCGGCCGGGGGTCTCGGCCTCCTTCTCGATCTCGGAGACGCCGCCGAAGAACTGGAGCTGGATGCGGCGGACCGGGAGCTTGAAGCGGAGGGCGGCGACGGTGTGGGCGAGTTCGTGGACGAGTACGGAGGCGTAGAAGGCGACCGCGAAGAAGAGGGAGACGAGGTAGCGGGCGGCGCCGAGTTCGGGGAGCACGCGGTCGAGTTGGCCGCCGAACACCCAGGTGATCAGCGCGGCGACGAGGAACCAGCTGGGCGCGACATAGACGGGCACCCCGAAGGGGCGTCCCATGAGCAGCCCGCCTCGGGGGTCGCGGGGGCGCGGGGGCTGGGGGCCTTTGCCGGCGTCGGGGTGCCCGAGGGGACGGTCGGTGTGGTCCTGGGCGGTGTGCGCGGGTTGGTGCGCGGGGCTTGCGGGCGGGCGCTCGCTGCTGGAGGGCGGAGATCCGGGTTGCGCGTCGTCGCCGCTGGAGGGCGAGGTTCCGGGTTGCGCGTCGCCGCCGGGAGCCGCGTCCGCGGACCGGCTGTCCTGGTCGTCCGTGGCGGCGCTGTCCGAGGGCGGTGTGGCGTCCAAGTGCCGTGCCTCCGTGGCCCGTTCGTCGGCCAGGTCGGGGCGTGCGGGGTCCGTGGCCGGGGTCGTACGACCCCGGCCGCGCTCGGTCGGCTCCTCGTTGCCGGACCGCGGCTGCCCGCTCCCGCCGCTCTCGTCCACGGTGTCCCCTCGTTCGCAGCGTCTCCCGCTCCTGCCGGGCGGAAGGTCTCGGGTCGATGGTATGCGGCCGTCGGGACGCGTTCCGCCCCGGCACCCCCTGTGTTTGCACTGCCGTCGCAGCGGTCACGACGGTGACGGGGTCACTGTCAGTGGCGGGCCGTATGGTCTGTGGTCATGGAGACGAGCACCGAGGGCGCGGCGGAGGCCCACAGCGGCGGTAGGACGGCGGCGGCCGAGGCGGCGGTCGCGGCCATACCGCATGCGCGACCGCAGGCCGAGCCACCTGTCGCCGCGTCGGCCGAGCCCGTGGTGCAGCCGGCCGGGTCGCCCTCGGAGGCGCCCGCCTCCCCGCCGCCCCTCCGCGAGGCCACACCCCCGGTCTCCCTCTCCCCTTCGCGCGCCAGTGACTTCATGCAGTGCCCGCTGCTGTACCGGCTGCGGGTGATCGACCGGCTGCCCGAGAAGCCGAGTGAGGCGGCGACGCGGGGCACCTTGGTGCATGCGGTGCTGGAGCGGTTGTTCGACGCCCCGGCCGCCGAGCGTACGGCGCCGCGGGCGAAGTCGCTGGTGCCGGGGCAGTGGGAGCGGCTGCGGGAGAGCCGGCCGGAGGTGGTGGAGCTGTTCGCGGACGATCCGGAGGGCGCGCGGCTGGCGCGCTGGCTGGGTGAGGCGGAGCAGTTGGTGGAGCGCTGGTTCACGCTGGAGGATCCGACGCGGCTGGAGCCGGCCGAGCGGGAGCTGTTCGTCGAGGCGGAGCTGGATTCGGGGCTCAGGCTGCGCGGGATCATCGACCGGGTGGATGTGGCGCCGACGGGTGAGGTGCGGATCGTCGACTACAAGACGGGCAAGGCGCCCCGGCCCGAGTACGCCGAGGGTGCGCTGTTCCAGATGAAGTTCTACGCGCTGGTGGTGTGGCGGCTGAAGAAGGTCGTGCCCCGGCGGCTGCAGCTGGTCTATCTCGGCAGCGGTGATGTGCTGACGTACGACCCGGTCCTCGCCGATCTGGAGCGGGTCGAGCGCAAGCTGCTGGCGCTGTGGGAGGCGATCCGGCTGGCGACGGAGACGGGTGACTGGCGGCCGCGGCCGACGAAGCTGTGCGGCTGGTGCGACCACCAGGCGGTATGCCCGGAATTCGGTGGTACTCCCCCGCCCTATCCGCTGCCGGTCAGGGCGGCCGAGTCGGGCGGCACCGAGCAGGGCAGAATGGGGCCGGACTAGCGAAGGAGACTTACGTGGCCATCCGCGTCCTACTGGTCGACGACCAGCCGCTGCTGCGTACCGGCTTCCGGATGATTCTGGAGGCCGAGCAGGACATCGCGGTCGTCGGCGAGGCCGGAGACGGCCTCCAGGCTCTCGACCAGGTGCGGGCCCTGCAGCCCGATGTGGTTCTGATGGACATCCGTATGCCGCGGATGGACGGTGTGGAGGCGACCCGGCAGATCACGGGGCCGGGGCGGGACGGACCGGCCAAGGTGCTGGTGCTGACCACCTTCGACCTCGACGAGTATGTGGTGGAGGCGCTGAAGGCGGGGGCCAGCGGGTTTCTGCTGAAGGACGCCCCGGCCAATGAGCTGGTGCAGGCGATCCGGGTGGTCGCGGCGGGCGAGGCGATGCTCGCGCCGAGCATCACGCGCCGGCTGCTCGACAAGTACGCCACGCATCTGCCCTCCGGCGACGAGCCCGTGCCGGACACGCTGCACACCCTCACCGAGCGTGAGGTGGAGGTGCTGAAGCTGGTGGCGCGCGGCCTGTCGAACGCGGAGATCGCGGCCGACCTGTTCGTCAGCGAGACCACGGTCAAGACGCATGTCGGGCACGTCCTGACCAAGCTGGGGCTGCGCGACCGGGTGCAGGCCGCGGTGTATGCGTACGAGAGCGGACTGGTGCGCCCGGGAGCGCAGTAGCCGGGTGTCCTACGACGCCGAGGGCGCCCCTTCGCCGGAAGGGGCGCCCTCGGCGTTCGTGCCGCCTTGGGTCAGTCCTTGCGGAGTTCCCAGAACCGGAACACGGTCGAGGCGTCGAGGCAGTACTCGAGGCCGTAGACGTTGTCGCGGGTGACGGCGTACTGCTTGCCCTGCCACAGCGGCAGCACGGGGACGTCGTCGGCGACGATGTCCTGGAGCCGGCCGAAGTCGGAGTCGGTCGCGGCGCGGTCGCTCTCGGACGCGGTGCGCGGGATGAGCGTGCCGGTGATCGTGCTGTTGGTGTAGTTGTTGCTCAGCACGTTGCCCTCGCCGAAGAAGGGGCCGGTGAAGTTGTCGGCGTCCGGGTAGTCCGGGACCCAGCCCTTCACGTAGACGCCGTACTTGCCGTCGGCGATGTCCTGCTCGTACTGGTCGAACGCCACGGACTTGACGTCGGCGTCGAACAGGCCGCTGGCGTTGAGCTGGCCGGCGATCGCCTTGAGCTCGTCGTCGGTGGCGGGGCCGTAGCGGGACGGGGTCGACCAGAGGGTCAGCTTGACCTTGTCGGTGATGCCGTCGGCGCTCAGGGCGGCGGCTGCCTTGGTCTTGGAGGGCTTGGCGCCGTAGGTGTCGAAGAAGGCCGTGTTGTGGCCGGCGATACCGGCCGGGATGATCGAGTACAGCGGGGTCGCGGTGCCCTTGTAGACGTCCTTCATCAGGGCGTCGCGGTCGAGCAGGTAGGCGATGGCCTTGCGGACGCCGGGCTTTCCGGTGACCGGGTCGTCCATGTTGAAGACCAGGTGCTGGACCTCGGCGCTGTTGCCGTCGACGATCTCGACGCCCGAGCCGGGGTCGGCCTTCTCGATGTCGGCGATGTCGCTCGCGGCGAGGCCTCGGTAGGCGATGTCGACCTTCTTGTCGAGCAGGGCCGTCTTCAGCGCGCTCTGGTCGCCGTGGAAGAACTTGAGGGTGACCCCGGAGTTCTGCACCTCGGCGGTGCCCTTGTAGTGCTCGTTGACCGAGAAGACGGCCTCGTCCTCGCTGAAGGAGTCGAGCTTGTACGGGCCGGAGCCGACCGCTTCGCCGTCCTTGCGCAGGCCGCTCGCCTCGTACGACTTCTGGTCGACGATGGAGCCGGCGCCGGAGGCGATCTTGCTCGGGAAGGTGGCGTCCGCGGTGTTGAGGCGGAAGACGACCGTCTTCTCGTCCGGCGTCTCGACCTTCTCGAGCATGGGGAACATGATCGCGGGGCCGGCCTCGTCGTTGATCTTCAGCATGCGGTCGAAGGAGAACTTCACATCCTCCGAGGTGAGCGCGTCACCGTTGCTGAACTTCAGGCCGTCCTTCAGCGTGCACTGGTAGACCCTGGTCGAGGTGTCCGTGAAGGCACACTCCTCGGCGGCCTCCGGCTGCGGTTCGGTGGCTCCCTTGGGGAAGCTCAGCAGCGACTGGAAGACGTTGTTGAACAACAGCCAGGATCCGGGGTCGTAGCCGGAGGCGGGGTCGGTGGCCAGGACGTCGTCGGACATCCCCATGACCACCGAGGAGCCATCGCTCCCCGAGTCCCCGTTTTCCGTGCCGCATCCGGTCAGCAGTCCGGAGGCCAGTCCCGCCACGATCGGCAGGACTGGCCACTGGTTACGCATATTCACGTGCAGGTGCCTTGTCGTCGGTTCTGAATGGCGGGGCCGTCGTCTGCGGCCCCGGACACGGGAGTGGTCAGTCGCTGACTCCGCGGCCGAGCTCCCACAGCTGAAGCGTGGAGGAGGAGTTGAGGGCGTAGGCGGTGCCCGTGATGTCGTCGCGGGCGGCGACGTACTGCTTGCCCTGCCACAGCGGCAGCACGGGTACGTCGTCGGCGACGATGTCCTGGATCTCCGTCAGGCTCTTGACGGCGGACAGCCGGTCGGCCTCCCGGCGCGACTCCGGGATGAGCGCGCTGCGGATCTGGCTGTTGTCGTACGGCGAGCCGAGGAAGTTGTCCTTGTCGAGGAACGGCGCGAGGTAGTTGTCGGCGTCCGGGAAGTCCGGGAACCAGCCCATGCCGTAGACGTCGTACTCGCCCTTCTGCTCAGCCGGGCGGAAGGTCTCCCAGAGGGCGCCCTCGATCTGGACGTCGAACAGGCCGCTGGCGTTCAGCTGCTTCTGGAGCAGCTCGAACTCCTCCTTGGTGGCCGAGCCGTAGTGGTCGGTCGTGTAGTGGAGGGTCAGCTTCACCGGGGTGGTGATGTCGGCCTTGGTCAGCATGGCCTTGGCCTTGGCCACGTTCGGGTCGCCGTACTTGTTGAAGAACGCGTTGGAGTGGCCGGTGATGGTGGCCGGGACCAGCGAGTAGAGCGGCTCCGCCTGGTCGCCGTACACCTTGGAGACCAGTGCGGCGCGATCGATGACCTGGGCCATCGCCTGGCGCACGGCCTTGGTCTTCACCGTCGGCGCGTCGGTGTTGAAGGCGAGATAGCGGATTTCCAGGCCGGGCATCTCGACGAGGTCCTCGTCGGTGCCGGCCGCGGCGGTGGAGAGCTTCTGGATCTGCTTGGGCGACATGGTGCGCGTCATCAGGTCGATGTCGCCGTCGTCGAGCGCGGTGCCCATCTCGCCGGCATCGGCGAAGGAGCGCAGTTCGACCTTGTCGTTGTTCACCTGCAACGTCCCCTTGTAGTTGGGGTTCTTGGTGAACACGGCCTTGACCAGCTCGTCGTTCTTGACCTCGGACGCGAAGGTGTACGGGCCGGAGCCGTCGATCGCGAAGCCGTCGCGCAGCTTGTTCTTCTCGTAGTCGTCGGGGTTGACGATGCCGGCGACCGGAGTCGACAGCTTGAACGGGAAGGTGGCGTCGGCGGTCTTGAGGTGGAAGATCACCTCGCGGTCGCCCTGCGTCTCGATGGTGTCGATGGTGGACAGCAGCGCGAACACACCACTGTCGGCCTGGATGGACAGGGCGCGCTCGATGGAGTACTTCACGTCGGCCGCCGTGACGGCGTCGCCATTGGCGAACTTGAGGCCTTCGCGGAGTGTGCAGACGTACCGCTCGTTGCCGGTGTCGGTGAAGCCGCACTTCTGGGCGGCCTCGGGCACCGGTTCGCCCTCGCCGCGGGGCTGGATCATCAGGGTCTGCACGGTCTGGCGCAGGACGTTCCAGGTGCCGACGTCGTAGGCGTACGCCGGGTCGAGGGGCGCGGGTGCTTCCGTCGAGGCGTTGAACCGGTCGGTGGTGCCGACGACGATCGCGTCTCCGCCGCCGCTGCCGCTGCCCGTCGCGCCGCAGGCTGCGAGCACCGGTGCCAGCAGGCCTATGGCGGCCGGCAGCACCAAAGTCTTGCGGTTCATGCTCGAGTTTCTCCAGAGCTGTGAGTCCGTGTACCCGGCATGCAGGGGTGTCGCAGCGCGGCACGGGGTAGTGGCGATGTTCTCGCGACGAGATTAGTCCGCACCTGCACAAGGCTTCGCCGCACCCGGAGTTGAGGCCCCATCACGCAGTGGAACCGGCTGTGGACGCAACGAAAACCCGACAGCGGAAGGATTCGTGCAGCATCCACGCAATCGGGACACAAGACCCCGCCCCAGCCGTTGAATTGGGGACTATCTGCACACGTTGACGCCCCCGTCGACCCCCCGAAGAGTGGGGAACGTCACATCCTGAACGGTCTGTGCGAGGGCTGGAATTCGGCCATCCAGCACCAGTGAATTCTTTTACGGATGCCCGCATGGAATTCCCCCGCTATCGGCGCCGCACGCTCGGTGAACGCCTAGCCCATTTCCGTCATCAGCCCATGCAGAAATGCCAGGTCGACCTCTTCCAGCGAGGTCACAATGGTGCGCCGGGCGGCCGGGGCGATGGGCGTCACCGAGGGCACGGCCACCACCTGGCAGCCAGCGGCCTCGGCCGCCGCCACACCGGTCGCGGTGTCCTCGATGACCGCGCATCTGGCCGGATCCACGCCGAGCCCGGCCGCCGCCAACAAGTACGGCTCCGGATCCGGCTTGGTGCGCCGCACCTCGTCCCCGGCGACCGTCAGGGCGAAGTGGTGGGCGCCGAGCGAGGAGAGCACCCGGTCGATGATGCGCCGGTGCGAGGCGGAGACCAGGGCGGTCGGGATCTCGTACGCCGACAACTCGCCCAGCAGCCGCGCCGCACCCGGCATCAGCGGCAGGGCGCGGTCGATACGGTCCTCGAAGCCCTGGTTGAGCAGGACGGTGAGCTCGGCGAGGGTGATGTCGGCGCCGGTGGCCTCGATCAGGAACCCCGCGCTGCGGCTCATCGGGCCGCCGACCACGACATGGCGCCAGGAGTCGTCGAGGGCGTGGCCGAGACCGGCGAAGACCTCGACCTCGACGTCCCACCAGAAGCCCTCGGTGTCCACCAAGGTGCCGTCCATGTCGAGGAGCACGGCCTGAAGTGCCGACCCTTCGGCCGTTCGGGTTCCGAGCGCGGGGACCGTGCTGGTCATCCGGCCTACCTCCTTGAGGGACGATCAGGCCGGTTCCCGGATGGGAACCGGCCTGCGGTGGACCGACCAGTGTACGACTTCTTCGATCAGCGTGCCCGATCGTCCTTGAGGATGCCTGAACCCGCAGGTCAGCGGGTACGGCGACGCGTCATCGGGCGTTGAAGTACTTCGCCTCCGGGTGGTGGATCACGATGGCGTCCGTGGACTGCTCGGGGTGCAGCTGGAACTCCTCGGAGAGCTGAACGCCGATACGCTCCGGCTCCAGCAGCTCGGCGATCTTGGCGCGGTCCTCCAGATCCGGGCAGGCGCCGTAGCCGAGGGAGAAGCGGGCGCCCCGGTACTTCAGGGCGAACATGTCCTCGACATCGGCCGGGTCCTCACCGGCGAAGCCCAGCTCGGACCGCACGCGCGCGTGCCAGTACTCGGCGAGCGCCTCCGCCAACTGCACGGACAGCCCGTGCAGTTCGAGGTAGTCGCGGTAGGAGTCGGACGCGAACAGCTTCGCGGTCTCCTCACCGATCCGCGAGCCCACGGTGACCACCTGAAGGCCTACGACATCCGTCTCGCCGGACTCCTCCGGGCGGAAGAAGTCCGCCAGGCACAGGTGCCGGCCGCGGCGCTGACGCGGGAAGGTGAAGCGGGTGCGCTCGTTGCCGTCGTCGTCCAGGAGGATCAGGTCGTCGTCCTTGGACACGCACGGGAAGTAGCCGTAGACGACGGCCGCTTCCAGCAGGTTCTCGGTCTGCAGCTTGTCCAGCAGGCCACGCAGGCGCGGGCGGCCCTCGGTCTCGACGAGTTCTTGGTACGACGGCCCGTCCCCGGTGCGGGCCTCCTTCAGGCCCCACTGGCCCTTGAAGAGAGCGCCCTCGTCGAGCCAGGAGGCGTACTCCTTGAGCTGGATGCCCTTGATGACGCGGGTGCCCCAGAACGGCGGCGTGGGCACGGGGTTGTCGGTGGCGACGTCGGAGCGGACGTGCCCCTCCTCCGGGCGCTCCTCGACCTGGACGGTGGCCGCCCGCACCCGGCGCTGCTTCAGCTCGGGCAGCTTCGCGCCGGGCACGCCCCGCTTGACGCCGATGAGGGCGTCCATGAGGCGCAGTCCCTCGAACGCGTCGCGGGCGTAACGGACTTCGCCCTCGTAGATCTCGTGCAGATCCTGCTCGACGTAGGCGCGGGTGAGCGCGGCGCCGCCGAGGATGACCGGGTAATCGGCGGCCATCTTGCGCTGGTTGAGCTCCTCCAGGTTCTCCTTCATGATCACCGTGGACTTGACCAGGAGGCCGGACATGCCGATGACGTCGGCCCGGTGTTCCTCGGCGGCCTCCAGGATCGCGGAGACGGGCTGCTTGATGCCCAGATTGACCACGGTGTAGCCGTTGTTGGACAGGATGATGTCGACGAGGTTCTTGCCGATGTCGTGCACGTCGCCGCGCACGGTCGCCAGCACGATGGTGCCCTTGCCCTCGTCGTCCGTCTTCTCCATGTGCGGCTCGAGGTAGGCCACCGCCGTCTTCATGACCTCGGCGGACTGCAGCACGAACGGCAACTGCATCTGGCCGGAGCCGAACAGCTCACCGACGACCTTCATGCCGTCCAGCAGCGTCTCGTTGACGATGTCCAGCGCGGGGCGCTCCTGGAGCGCGTCGTCCAGGTCCTGTTCGAGGCCGTTCTTCTCGCCGTCGATGATGCGGCGCTTGAGGCGCTCGTTCAGCGGCAGAGCGGCCAGTTCCTCGGCACGGCCCGCCTTCAGGGACTTGGTGGTGGCGCCCTCGAACAGGGCCATCAGCTTCTGCAGCGGGTCGTAGCCCTCGGCGCGGCGGTCGTAGATCAGGTCGAGGGCTGTCTGGACCTCTTCCTCGGTGAAGCGGGCGATCGGGAGGATCTTCGACGCGTGCACGATCGCCGAGTCCAGGCCCGCCTTCACGCACTCGTCCAGGAAGACGGAGTTGAGCAGCATGCGGGCGGCCGGGTTCAGGCCGAAGGAGATGTTCGACAGGCCCAGCGTGGTCTGCACGTCCGGGTGGCGGCGCTTGAGCTCGCGGATCGCCTCGATGGTGGCGATGCCGTCCTTGCGGGACTCCTCCTGACCGGTGCAGATGGTGAAGGTCAGGGTGTCGATGAGGATGTCCGACTCGTGGATGCCCCAGTTGCCGGTCAGATCGTCGATCAGCCGCTCGGCGATCGCGACCTTGTGCTCCGGGGTGCGGGCCTGGCCCTCCTCGTCGATGGTCAGCGCGATCAGCGCGGCGCCGTGCTCCTGGGCCAGCTTGGTGACCTTGGCGAAGCGGGACTCGGGGCCGTCGCCGTCCTCGTAGTTGACCGAGTTGATGACCGCGCGGCCGCCGAGCTTCTCCAGCCCGGCCCGGATCACGTCCACCTCGGTGGAGTCCAGCACGATCGGCAGCGTGGACGCGGTGGCGAACCGGCCCGCCAGCTCCTCCATGTCGGCCACGCCGTCCCGGCCGACGTAGTCCACGCACAGGTCCAGCATGTGCGCGCCCTCGCGGATCTGCTCGCGGGCCATCTCCACACAGTCGTCCCAGCGGGCGTCCAGCATGGCCTCGCGGAACTTCTTCGACCCGTTGGCGTTCGTCCGCTCGCCGATCGCCATGTAGGCGGTGTCCTGGCGGAACGGCACGGTCTGGTAGAGGGAGGCGGCGCCCGGCTCGGGGCGCGGGTTCCGCTCGCTCGGCGTGAGGTCCCGCACCCGTTCCACGACCTGGCGCAGATGCTCCGGCGTCGTACCGCAGCAGCCGCCGATCAGGGACAGGCCGTAGTCGCGGACGAAGTTCTCCTGCGCGTCCGCGAGGCCCTCGGCGTCCAGCGGGAAGTGGGCGCCGTCCTTGGTGAGGATCGGCAGGCCGGCGTTCGGCATGCACAGCAGCGGGATGCGGGAGTGCCGGGTGAGATAGCGCAGGTGCTCGCTCATCTCGGCGGGGCCGGTGGAGCAGTTCAGGCCGATCATGTCGATGCCGAGCGGCTCCAGCGCGGTGAGCGCGGCGCCGATCTCGGAGCCCAGCAGCATCGTGCCGGTCGTCTCGAAGGCCATCGACACCAGCAGCGGCACATCGGCGCCGGTCGCCTCCAGGGCCCGGCGGGCGCCCAGCACGGAGGCCTTGGTCTGCAGCAGGTCCTGCGTGGTCTCGACGATCAGCGCGTCGGCGCCGCCGGCCAGCAGGCCCTCGGCGTTGGCCTGGTAGCCGTCGCGGATCGTGCGGTAGTCGATGTGGCCGAGGGTGGGCAGCTTGGTGCCGGGGCCGACCGAGCCGAGGACCCAGCGGGCGCGGCCGTCGCGGGCGGCGTACTCGTCGGCGGTCTCGCGGGCGATACGGGCGCCCGCCTCCGACAGCTCGTGCACCCGGTCGGCGATGTCGTACTCCGCCGCGGCCGTGTGGTTGGCGCCGAACGTGTTCGTCTCCACGCAGTCCACGCCCACCGCGAAATACGCTTCATGGACGGAGCGGACGATGTCCGGGCGGGTGACGTTCAGGATCTCGTTACAGCCCTCGAGGTTCTCGAAGTCCTCGAGGGTCGGGTCCTGCGCCTGCAGCATGGTGCCCATCGCACCGTCGGCGACCACCACACGGGTGGCGAGCGCCTCACGGAGCGCGGACACACGGGTCCGGCTGTCGGCGGAAGGGGTCAGCGGCGACGAGGCCATTAAGGGGCTCCCTTTGGTGCGACGGCTGTCGGCTTTGCGCAACGCGTGGGACGTTCCACAGTAGGCGCACGGCAGCCAGCGTAACCGGGTCCATGGCGGGATGGTCAGACGGTCCACGGGACGGACGCGAGATGACGAGCGGGCCCCGAGCGGGATACGAGTGCGGGACACGGCAGCAACAGGTGCCGCCACGGGTTCTCGCAGACCATTGGCGGCGGGTCGGCATGGACCGGTAGTGTTCGGCATTGCCGAACGGCGGCAGCGGACGTCGCGGGTCGACGGTCGAAGGGGACGGAGGCAGGACGGCGATGGCACGGAACATCCAGTCGCTCGAACGGGCGGCCGCGATGCTGCGGCTGCTCGCGGGCGGCGAGCGACGGCTCGGCCTGTCGGACATCGCCTCTTCCCTGGGCCTCGCCAAAGGCACCGCCCACGGCATCCTGCGCACCCTCCAGCAGGAGGGCTTCGTCGAGCAGGACGACAACTCCGGGCGCTACCAGCTGGGCGCCGAACTGCTGCGCCTGGGCACCACCTACCTGGACGTGCACGAACTGCGGGCCCGCGCCCTGGTGTGGGCGGACGACCTGGCCCGCTCCAGCGGCGAGAGCGTCTATCTGGGCGTGCTGCACCAGCAGGGCGTGCTGATCGTGCACCACGTCTTCCGGCCCGACGACAGCCGCCAGGTCCTGGAGATCGGCGCGATGCAGCCCTTGCACTCCACGGCCCTGGGCAAGGTCCTGTCGGCCTACGACCCCGTCGCGCACAGCGAGGTGCTGGAGGCCGACCGCAAGTCGTTCACGGACCGGACGGTGTGCGAGCTCGACGCCTTCGAGCAGATCCTCGACGTGACCCGCGCGCGTGGCTACGCGGCGGATGTCGAGGAGACCTGGGAGGGCGTCGCCTCCATCGCCGCCCCCATCCACGACCGGCGGCGCATGCCGGTCGGCGCGGTCGGTGTCACCGGCGCCGTGGAACGGCTGTGCCGGGACGGCGAGGTGCGGCCCGAGCTGATCGCGGCCGTCCGGGACTGCGCCCGCGCGGTCTCCCGGGATCTGGGCGCCGGGCGGTTCTGAGCGCCGTACGCCACCAAGTACGTCCAACAAGTACATCCAGCAAACCGGGGCACCATCGGGCGCTCCGGTTGTTGTCATGCCTTGTTAGGCGTTGTCATGGTTTGGCAAGCCGCTTGATCGATAGCTCACCGCGATCAATAACGATCGTGTTTTCGATAACAGAACTCTTGACGCGCCTGTAACGCCAGGGCAAGACTCCCGTCCATCGGTCGACATTGTCGAACACCGACCGGCAATAGGCGTTACAGTGTGACGACGCCAAGGGCCGGCAGTTCTCCCCCTGGACGAAGGACAAAGGAGTCGCGGGTGTCCAGCTCCGACATCTTCATCGGCGAGACCATCGGTACCGCCATACTCATCCTGCTGGGCGGTGGCGTCTGCGCCGCCGTCACGCTCAAGGCCTCCAAGGCCCGTAACGCCGGCTGGCTCGCCATCACCTTCGGGTGGGGTTTCGCCGTACTGACCGCCGTGTACACCTCCGCGCCGCTCTCCGGCGCCCACCTCAACCCGGCCGTGACCCTCGCGCTCGCGATCAAGGACGACGACTGGAGCAACGTTCCGACCTACTGGGGCGGACAGCTGCTCGGCGCGATGATCGGTGCGGCGCTGGTGTGGGTCGCCTACTACGGCCAGTTCCACGCGCACCTCACCGACAAGGAGATCGTCGGCGGTCCGGGCGCGCAGGCCACCACCGCCAAGGCCGTCGAGGCCCGCGAGAAGGGCGCCGGACCGGTCCTGGGCATCTTCTCCACCGGCCCGGAGATCCGGGTGGTGTGGCAGAACCTCGCCACGGAGATCATCGGCACCGTCGTGCTGGTGCTGGCCATCCTCACTCAGGGCCTGAACGCCGACGGTGACGGCCTCGGCACGCTGGGCGCCCTGATCACCGCGCTGGTGGTTGTCTCGATCGGTCTGTCCCTCGGCGGCCCGACCGGCTACGCGATCAACCCGGCCCGTGACCTCGGTCCGCGTATCACGCACGCCCTCCTGCCCCTGCCCAACAAGGGCGGCTCCGACTGGGGTTACGCCTGGATTCCGGTGGTCGGTCCGCTGATCGGCGGCGCCATCGCGGCAGGCATCTACAACGTCGCTTTCGCTTAGAGCACGATTCAGCCATCGCGCCGTACAGACAGCCCCCACCCACGGAACCCCAGGAGCACACAGTGACCGACGCGCACACCGCCGGCCCGTTCATCGCCGCCATCGACCAGGGCACCACCTCCAGCCGCTGCATCGTCTTCGACCGGGACGGCCGTATCGTCTCCGTCGACCAGAAGGAGCACGAGCAGATCTTCCCGAAGCCGGGCTGGGTGGAGCACAACGCCACCGAGATCTGGACCAACGTCCAGGAGGTCGTCGCCGGAGCCGTCGAGAAGGCCGGCATCACCCGCGACGACATCAAGGCCATCGGCATCACCAACCAGCGCGAGACGACCGTGCTGTGGGACAAGAACACCGGTGAGCCCGTCCACAACGCGATCGTCTGGCAGGACACCCGTACCGACGCGCTCTGCAAGGAGCTCGGCCGCAACGTCGGCCAGGACCGCTTCCGCCGCGAGACCGGCCTCCCCCTCGCCTCCTACTTCGCCGGGCCCAAGGCCCGCTGGCTGCTCGACAACGTCGAGGGTCTGAAGGAGCGCGCCGAGGCGGGCGACATCCTCTTCGGCACCATGGACAGCTGGGTCATCTGGAACCTGACCGGCGGTGTGGACGGCGGCCACCACGTCACCGACGTCACCAACGCCTCCCGCACCATGCTGATGAACCTCCACACCATGGAGTGGGACGAGAAGATCGCCGAGTCCATCGGTGTGCCGCTGCAGATCCTCCCCGAGATCCGGTCCTCCTCCGAGGTCTACGGCGAGATCAAGGGCGGCAAGCTGGGCGACCTGCTCGGCGGCATCCCGGTCGCCTCCGCGCTCGGCGACCAGCAGGCGGCCCTGTTCGGCCAGACCTGTTTCTCCGAGGGCGAGGTCAAGTCGACCTACGGCACCGGCACCTTCATGGTGATGAACACCGGCGACAAGATCATCAACTCGTACGCGGGCCTGCTGACCACCGTCGGCTACAAGATCGGTGACCAGCCGACGGTCTACGCCCTCGAGGGCTCGATCGCCGTCACCGGCTCGCTGGTGCAGTGGATGCGCGACCAGATGGGCCTGATCTCCACCGCCGCCGAGATCGAGACGCTCGCGCTCTCGGTCGAGGACAACGGCGGGGCCTACTTCGTGCCGGCCTTCTCCGGCCTGTTCGCCCCGCACTGGCGGTCCGACGCCCGCGGTGTCATCGCCGGTCTGACCCGGTACGTCACCAAGGCGCACCTCGCGCGCGCCGTCCTGGAGGCCACCGCCTGGCAGACCCGGGAGATCGCCGACGCCATGGTCAAGGACTCCGGCGACGAGCTGGTGGCCCTCAAGGTCGACGGCGGCATGACCTCCAACAACCTGCTGATGCAGACCCTCTCGGACTTCCTGGACGCCCCCGTGGTGCGCCCGATGGTCGCCGAGACCACCTGCCTCGGCGCAGCCTACGCCGCCGGTCTCGCCGTCGGCTTCTGGGCCGGCACCGACGAGCTGCGCGCCAACTGGCGGCGGGCCGCCGAGTGGACCCCCCGCATGGACGCGGACACCCGCGACCGTGAGTACAAGAGCTGGCTCAAGGCCGTCGAGCGGACCATGGGCTGGATCGAGGACGACGAGAACTGACGACAGCCGCCAGCTCTCGAACTCTGATGAGGAGTAAGAACCCGAAATGACCAGTCAGTCCACCCTGCAGTCCGTGCCTGCCCTCGGGACGCGCCCGGCCTCCGGCTTGAACCCGAGCCGCGCCGAGACCCGGGAGCAGCTCACCAAGGCGTCGTACGACCTTCTCGTGATCGGCGGCGGCATCCTGGGCATCTCCACCGCCTGGCACGCCGCGCAGTCCGGGCTCAGGGTGGCGCTGGTCGACGCCGGCGACTTCGCCGGCGCCACCTCCTCCGCCTCCTCCAAGCTGCTCCACGGCGGTCTGCGCTATCTGCAGACCGGCGCGGTGAAGCTGGTGGCGGAGAACCACTTCGAGCGCCGTGCGGTCTCCCGCCAGGTGGCCCCCCACCTGGCGAACCCGCTCACCTTCTACCTCCCCGTGTACAAGGGGGGCCCGCACGGCGCGGCCAAGCTGGGCGCGGGCGTGTTCGCGTACTCGGCGCTCTCCGCCTTCGGCGACGGCGTCGGCCATCTGCTCTCTCCCGCCAAGGCCCAGCAGGACGTGCCGGAGCTGCGCACCGAGAACCTCAGGGCCGTGGCCGTGTACGGCGACGACCAGATGAACGACGCCCGCATGGCACTGATGACGGTCCGCGCGGCCACCGAGGCGGGCGCGGTCGTCCTCAACCACGCCGAGGTGACCGGGCTGCGCTTCACCAAGGGCCGGGTGACGGGCGCGGAGCTGAAGGACCGCACGACCGGCGACGAGTTCGGCGTCAGCGCCCGTCTCGTGCTGAACGCGACCGGTCCCTGGGTCGACCACCTGCGCAAGATGGAGGACCCGAACGCGGCGCCGTCCATCCGGCTGTCCAAGGGCGCGCACCTGGTCCTGAAGCGGACCTCGCCCTGGAAGGCCGCGCTAGCGACCCCGATCGACAAGTACCGGATCACCTTCGCCCTCCCCTGGGAGGACATGCTGCTGCTCGGGACGACGGACGAGGAGTTCGAGGGCGACCCGGCGGACGTGTCCGTCAACGACAAGGACATAGCCCAGATCCTCGACGAGGCCGCGTTCTCCATCCGCGACCAGCAGCTCGACCGTGACCTGATCACCTACGCCTTCGCGGGCCTCAGGGTGCTGCCGGGCGGCCCCGGCAGCACGGCCAAGGCCAAGCGCGAGACCGTCGTGACCGAGGGCCGGGGCGGGATGCTGTCGGTCGCCGGCGGCAAGTGGACGACCTTCCGGCACATCGGCCGTACGGTCATGAAGAAGCTGGAGGCGCTTCCGGGGCACCCGCTGGGCGACGACTTCGAGCCGATCGCCTCCCTGCCGAAGAAGCTGCCGCTGCCCGGCGTCGCCAACCCGCGTGCGATAGCGCACCGGCTGCTGGTGGACCGGCCGGCGCCGGGCCCGCGGATGGGTGCGGACACCGCGAAGCACCTGGCGACGCACTACGGTTCCCTGGCCTTCGACATCGCCCGTCTGGCGAACGAGAACCCCGAGCTGGGCGAGCGGGTGCACCCGGACGCCCCGGAGATCTGGGCGCAGGTCGTGTACGCGCGGGACAACGAGTGGGCTCAGACGACGGACGATGTGCTGCGGCGCCGTACGACGTTGACGATCCGGGGGCTGGCCACGGACGACGTCCGGGCGAAGGTTCAGGACCTGCTCGACAAGAAGTAGGCGTCAAGAAGTAGGCGCTACGACACAGAAGGGGCGGCTCCTCGCCGACGGAGCCGCCCCTTCCGCATGCCGTCAAGTCCGGTGCAGTCAAGTCCGGTTCATGCTCTGATCTCCTGGCATGTCCGAGAGTTAACGGACCATTAGGACACATGAGGTGTGAAGGGCCTGATGGTGGATCAATCATCTTGTCATGAACCTGCGATCCGACGGACGGATCGCGGCCTCATGGAGGTGTGGGATGCACCGCAGACTCGCCACCGGTCTCGCCGCTTCGGCCCTTGCCCTGATCACCGTCACCGCAACTGCCGCCACCGCCACCGCGGTTCCCGCCGACAAGCCCCAGGTCCTCTCGAACTGGACCCAGACCAGCGCGTCGAGCTACAGCACGTGGGCCGCCGCCCGCGCGAACCAGTCCGCATGGGCCGCCTACGAGTTCAACTGGTCCACCGACTACTGCTCCTCCTCGCCGGACAACCCCTTCGGCTTCCCCTTCGCCATGTCCTGCGCCCGGCACGACTTCGGCTACCGCAACTACAAGGCCACGGGCGCGTTCGACGCCAACAAGGCCCGCCTCGACAGCGCCTTCTACGAGGACCTCAAGCGCGTGTGCAACAGCTACAGCGGCAGCACGAAGACCGCCTGCAACAGCACGGCCTGGACCTACTACCAGGCCGTGAAGGCCTTCGGCTGACAGCCGTCGCTTCCCTGGGGCCGGGTGCGGTACGCCGCACCCGGCCTCGCCCTCGGTAACGTCGTCCCATGCCCCATGATCTGCTGCCCGTCACCCGAATACCCCGCGCCGGGCTCCCCGCGCACGCGATCGTCGTCGGCGACCCGGCGCGCGCGGCGCTCGTCGCCGCACTGCTCGACGGCGCCGAGGAGGTCTCGTACCACCGCGAATACCGTGTCTTCAGCGGGAGTTGGAAGGGCCTGCCGGTCACCGTCGCCTCGCACGGGGTGGGCGCTCCGGGCGCGATCCTACTGTTCCAGGAGCTGGCCGACGCGGGAGTGCACACCTTTCTGCGGTTCGGTACGGCGGGCGCGATGAAGCCGGGCATCGGCGACGGCGATCTGGTCATCGCCGAGGCGGCCGTACGCGACGACGGGGTCACCCACCAGCTGCTGCCGCCCGAGTACCCGGCGGTGTCCTCCCCCGAGGCGGTGTTCGCCCTCCAGCGCGCGGCACGCGAGGCGGGCGCCCCGCACCACCGGGGCATCGTGTGGACGCGGGCCGCGTTCCAGCCGGGGCTGCTGCCCCTCTTCCCGTACGGCGGCGCCGGGCTCGCGGCGATCGAGATGGAACTGTCCGCGCTGCTGGTGACGGCCTCGCTGCGCGGGCTGGTGGCCGGGGGGGTGCTGGTCGTGGACGGTGCCAACGCCGACGAACTCGTCGACGCACAGGGCACCGGCGGATACGACCCCCACCGGGACGTCGTGGCCGCGGGCGTCGAGAGAGGTGCCGTCGTCTCCCTGGAGGCGCTGCGGCTGCTGGCGGAGCAGTTGCCCTGATCTGCACATTCGGCGTCCCGTTCAGCATGGTGAACCCCCATAATGGCGTGAGACATCGGATGTCTGAACGACAGGGAGGCCGGCCATGGCAGTCACCGACGAGGCGATCGAAAAGATCAAGGGCATGATCGTCTCCGGCGCGCTGCGCCCGGGCGACCGGCTGCCCAAGGAGAGCGAGCTCGCCTCCGAACTGGGACTGTCCCGCAACTCCCTGCGGGAGGCCGTGCGCGCGCTGTCGCTGATCCGCATCCTGGACGTGCGCCAGGGCGACGGTACGTACGTCACCAGCCTCGATCCGCAACTCCTCCTGGAGGCGCTGAGCTTCGTCGTCGACTTCCACCGCGACGACACGGTCCTGGAGTTCCTGGCCGTACGCCGCATCCTGGAGCCGGCTGCGACGGCGATGGCGGCCTCGCGGGTCAGCGAGCAGCAACTGGACGCGCTGTCGGCCCAGTTGGACAAGCTCGGCGACGCACCGTCGGTCGAGGAGCTGGTCGCGTGTGACCTGGACTTCCACCGGGGCATCGTGCAGAGCTCGGGCAACTCGGTGCTCTGCTCGCTCCTCGACGGCCTCTCGGGTCCCACCACCCGTGCCCGTATCTGGCGCGGTCTGACCCAGGAGGACGCGGTCAGCCGCACGCTGCACGAGCACCGCATGATCCTCGCCGCCCTGCGCGACCGGGACGCGGAGGCGGCCAGGTCGTGGGCGACGGTGCATATCGCGAGCGTGGAGCAGTGGCTTCGGTCCACGTTGTGAGTTTGGCCGGGGGGCGCCGTAGGGGTGCATGTTGTTTTGCGGGTGCCGGTTCGTTGTGGCTGGTCGCGCAGTTCCCCGCGCCCCTAGGTTGGTGCACTGGCCCGAGTGAGAGCCCCAGGGTGTTTTGGGGCAGCGAACAGGGCATTGATCCGTTCACTCCCCCGTGCAAGGGGGCTGCGGGCACCCCCGCCGCACGCCGTAAGGTTGGGACGTCAGGCGAGGGCACGTCGGAAGGAGGCGCTGGGTGATCGAGCTCGAGGGGGTTCCCGAGCTGATCGACCCGGTCATGGTGGCCGCGTTCGAGGGCTGGAACGATGCCGGCGACGCCGCCTCCACCGCGGTCGCGCATCTGGACAGGGAGTGGAAGGGCGAGGTGTTCGCGGCGCTGGACGCCGAGGACTACTACGACTTCCAGGTGAACCGCCCCACCGTGTGGATGGACGCCGGAGTGCGCAAGATCACGTGGCCGACGACAAGGTTGTCGGTGGTGCGGATCGGCGGTGAAAAGCCCCGCGATCTCGTCCTCGTCCGCGGTATCGAACCGTCCATGCGATGGCGCTCGTTCTGCAACGAGATTCTCGGCTTCGCCCACGAACTGGGCGTGGAGCTGGTGGTCATCCTGGGCGCCCTGCTCGGTGACACCCCGCACACGCGTCCGGTCCCGATCAGCGGGACCACGTCCGACGCCGACCTGGCCCAGCGGATGGACCTGGAGGAGACCAAGTACGAGGGCCCCACGGGCATCGTCGGCGTCCTCCAGGAGGCGTGCACCCACGCCGGCGTGCCGGCCGTGTCGCTGTGGGCGGCCGTCCCGCACTACGTGTCGCAGCCGCCCAACCCGAAGGCGACGCTGGCCCTCCTCAACCGCCTGGAGGACCTGATCGACGTACGCATCCCGCTGGGCGAGCTGCCCGAGGACGCGCGCGCCTGGCAGGTGGGCGTGGATCAGCTGGCCGCCGAGGACACCGAGGTCGCCGAGTACGTGCAGACGCTGGAGGAGGCCCGGGACACCGCCGAGCTACCGGAGGCGTCGGGCGAGGCGATCGCCCGCGAGTTCGAGCGGTATCTGCGACGCCGGGACACTCCGGGCGGCCACGCCACGGAGGGCGGAGAGGGCACGCCGTTCCTCAAGGACCGGGGCGACAGCCCCGGCGGTCGTGCCAAGCCGCCGAAACCCCCGAAGCCGGATACGGACGACGAGGATTCGTCCGAGGACTGAAACACAGAAGGGGCGGTACGGCTCTCCCGTACCGCCCCTGATGTTCTCAGCTGTTCTCAGCGCGCCACAGCGACCACGTCGTACGTGGTCGTCGGCGTCGGAGTCGTGGTGAACCGTGCGTTGGGCAGGTAGAGCCGGTCCCGGTACGCGGCGACCGTGGTCGGCACGTCGAAGTCCGGGTCCGTGATGCGGCGCCGGAAGACTCCGCTGGCGCCGTCGGGCGCGAGCGTGAACACGTCGATCGCGTTCTGCCGGTTCTGGACGACGTACAGCGTCCGCCCGAGCAGCAGCAGGCCGTCGCCGTTGGTGAGCGGGGCCGCGTCGCCGAGGTCGACGGTCTTGGTGACGCCGGTCTTCGGGTCCACCCGGTGCAGGGCGCCGACCCCGGACTGCACGACCAGCAGGGCCGAGCCGTCGGGGGTGCGGGTGATGCCGTTGGCGTTGACGACCTCGCCGGGGGCCTGACTCCAGTCGCCGCTCAGGGTGATCGTCACGATGTCGTCCGCGTCCGGCAGCGCGCCGTGCCGGCCGAGCGGCAGGGCGTAGAGCGCGGGCTGGTAGGAGTCGGTGAACCAGGCCGTGCGGGGGGTCAGGAACACATCGTTGGCGAAGGTCGGGGTCGCCGTGGTGAGGACGTACGACGCGATGATCGCGCCGCTGCGGACGTCGACGACCCGGGCGCCCGCGCCGCGTCCGGCGACGAACAGCCGTCCCCGGTCGTCGAGTTTGAGGCCGACGGAGGGCGTGCCGGGCCCGGTCGAGATGATGCCGCCCTTGCCGGTACGCAGGTCGGCCCGGTAGATCGAGCCGTCGCCGAGCGAGCCGAGGTAGGCGTACGGCCCACCGCCGATGGTGATGCCCTCCGGGCGGAAGCCGTCGGGCAGCGGGATCACGGTCGGCCAGGACTTCCCGGAGGCCGAGGCGGTCGTGGCCCCGGCGAGAACGGCACCGGCGGTCGCGGCACCGGCCGTGAGGAGTCCGCGGCGGGTGAAGCCATGTGCGAAGGAGCGATGCGTGGGTGCCACTGTGCGTCCTTCCGCGGAGGGACCGGCCGACTGGCTGGTCCAACGGTCAACTGACTCGTCCACCCCATCACATGGCGGGTGGCTCCGCAGCTCTCCCCAGTCCCTCGACAGCCAGTAGACAGCTTCTGGCCGGATTGTTACGGGACATCTCTTTCACGCCAATTGCACACGGTACCCAATTCAACTTGTTTCAAACCCAGTTGGCGAACACGGGGGTGGACGAGTCGCCGTGGGAGTGCTTGGTTGTCCCCCGTACCCGTACGACTCGGCACCATCCGCTACTTGGCATCCGCACGGACCGAAGGGAGCGGTACCCGATGACCGACCAGGTACATCCGGCGCAGGGCCCGGGGGCATCCGGGCCGGGGCCCGACGGAGCGGGCTTCACCTATCGAGGAGCCGAGCAGGAACTGATCGTCGTCGCACGGCCCGAGGCCCGGCTGCGCGCCCAGACCGAGGGCGTCCACTCGGCCGCGGGCGCCGATGTGACGGCCCTCAACATGTTCCTCAGCGACGAACAGCTCGCCCTGGAACCGCTGTTCGGCAGCGAGGAACGGCTCCAGCAGTCGGCCGCCGCAGGTCCTCAGGACACTCCTGACCTCGCGCTGTTCTACCGCGTACGCGGCGGCGAGAGCCGCGCACAGGAGCTGCGCTCACGGATCGCCGCGCTGCCGGGGATCGACACGGCGTATGTGAAACCCGGCGCCGTGCCCGCCTCCCTGCAGAGCGCCGAGGAGAACCGGCGGCTGAAGGAAGGCGCCCCGGTCACACCCGACTTCAGCAGCAGGCAGGGCTACTTGCGCCCGGCGCCCGAGGGCATCGACGCGCACTGGGCCTGGCAGCGGCCCGGCGGCACCGGCCAGGGCGTGACCGTGATCGACGTCGAGGGCGCCTGGCAGCTGGGCCATGAGGACCTCGCCGCCAAGCTCGCCGGCGTCGTCGTCGGCACCCCGCTGACCGACGTCGCCTGGCGCAACCACGGCACCGCCGTGATCGGCGTGATCGGCGGCGACCGCAACGAGTACGGCGTCAACGGCGTCGTGCCCGACGCGGTGACCGCGGCCGCGTCCTTCCACGGCATCGGCACCGCGGCGGCGATCCACGCCGCCGCCGACCGGCTCGCGCCGGGCGACATCGTGCTGATCGAGCTCCAGCGCCCGGGCCCGCGGCTGGACTTCGCCGAGCGCGACGACCAGAACGGCTACGTCGCGCTCGAGTGGTGGCCGGACGACTACGCGGCCATCCGCTACGCCACCGCCAAGGGCGTCCTCGTCGTGGAGGCCGCCGGCAACGGCGGCGAGTCCCTCGACGACGCCGTCTACGAGCGCCGCCCGGACGAGTTCCCGGAGACCTGGCGCAACCCCTTCAACCCCTCCAACCAGTCCTCCGGCGCCGTCCTGGTCGGTGCGGGCGCACCGCCGCCCGGCACGCACGGCCGCGATCACGGCCCGGACCGGTCACGGCTCGCGTTCTCCAACTACGGCGCCCGGCTGGACGCCCAGGGCTGGGGCCGCGAGGTCACGACCACCGGCGGCTTCTGGGACCGGCCCGGCGATCTGCAGGGCGGGCCCGAGGAGATCGCCTGGTACACGGACACGTTCTCCGGTACGTCCGCCGCCTCCCCGGTGGTGGTCGGCGCGCTGGCCGCGCTGCAAGGCATGCTCAAGGCGGCCGGTCAGCCCCCGATGGCACCGGAACGTGCCCGTGCGGTGCTGCGGGCCACGGGTTCCCCGCAGCAGGACGCACCGGGCCGGCCCGCATCCCAGCGGATCGGCAGCCGGCCCGACATCAAGGCGGCGGTGACGCAGTTGCTGCCGCAGGCGGTCGGCTCGGGCCGGGCCGAACGGTACTGGGACGAGTTGCTCCCGTACCCCCGTGAACTCCCGCCGCGGCTCCGGCTGTTCGTGGCCGGCGCCTGGCGCAACCTGAACCACCCGTCCCCCGACATCCGCCAGGCGGTCCACACCGCCTTCGCGGGGGGACGGCCCGATGTCCGAGTGTGGTTCTCGGACGACGAGATCGTCGGCCTGGTGATCACCGGCTGACGCAGCCCATCACATCAAGGGAAGGTGACACCCGTATGAGCACCACCCCGCAGATGAGTCACATGGGACTACAGCAGGGCCAGCAGTTCCCCAGCACATCGCCGTACCAGCAGCAGCCGTTCGGGCAGCAGCAGGGCTACGGTCAGCAGCAGCCGTACGGCATGGGCATGAGCGGCTCGCTGGAGCAGCTCCAGCAGCTCGGTCAGCAGCAGCCGTACCAGCAGTTGCTGCAGCAGCTGGGCCAGCAGCAGCAGTTCGGTCCCCAGCAGGACCAGCAGGCTCAGCAGGCCGAGCAGCAGGTGCAGCAGCAGTTGCAGCAGGTCGCGCTGTCGGCGGTGCAGCAGGTCGTCCAGCAGGTGCAGGCGCAGGCCCTCGCCTCCGGTGTGGCGAACGGCTTCATCGACATCGTTCACCCGCTCCAGGGGCAGCCGCACCAGATCTTCCTGCGCATCAACAACCAGTTCCGGGTCCTCAACAACCCGAACCCGCAGATCCACCAGCAGATCCAGCAGGCCTTCGCGTTCGGCCACCAGGTCATCGGCATCTGGGACACCCAGTCGCCGAACGTGCTGCGCAGCGTACGGATCCAGCGGATCTGACGCGCGTCTGAGCAAGCACAAGGGCGCCTCCTCCGGCAAGGAGGAGGCGCCCTTCCCTACGTGATTACAGGCCCTACGTGATTACAGGGCCACGCCCAGCAGAGCGTCCACCGCGCGCGATACGACGCCGGGGGCGCCCTCGTCCGTGCCGCCCCGCTCCTGCTGGAGCGCCGCCCAGCGGTCGACGGCGGCGAGGGCGGCCGGGGCGTCCAGGTCGTTCGCCAGGGCCTCGCGGATCTCCGCGACCAGCGTCTCGGCGGGCGGTCCGTCGGGGCGGGAGACGGCGGCACGCCAGCGGTCGAAGCGCGCGAGGGCGTCCTGGAGGACCTGGTCGGTCCACTCCCAGTCGGCCCGGTAGTGGTGGGCGAGCAGGGCCAGCCTGATCGCGGCCGGGTCGACGCCCTCGCGGCGCAGGGTGGAGACGAAGACCAGGTTGCCCTTGGACTTCGACATCTTCTCGCCGTGCAGCGCGACCATGCCGGCGTGGACGTACGCCTTGGCCATGGGGAACTCGCCGGTCAGCACCTGGGCGTGCGAGGCGCCCATCTCGTGGTGCGGGAAGGCGAGGTCGGAGCCGCCGCCCTGGATGTCGAAGCCCATGCCGAGGTGGTCCAGGGCGATGGCGACACACTCGATGTGCCAGCCGGGCCGTCCGCAGCCCAGCGAACCGCCGTCCCAGCTGGGCTCGCCCTCGCGGGCGGCCATCCACAACATCGGGTCCAGCGGGTTCTTCTTGCCCGGCCGGTCGGGGTCGCCGCCGCGCTCGGCGGACAGCAGCCGCATGGCGGCCGCGTCGAGGCGGGAGACCTTGCCGAAGTTCGGGTCGGACTCGACGGAGAAGTAGATGTCCCCTTCGAGTTCGTACGCCGCCCCCGCCTCCCGCAGCCGCTCGACGAGCGGCACGATGCCGGGTATCGCCTCGACCGCGCCGATGTAGTGCTGCGGGGGCAGCATGCGCAGGGCGGTCATGTCCTCGCGGAAGAGGGCGGTCTCCTTCTCGGCGAGGGCGACCCAGTCGATGTCGTCCCGCGCCGCCCGCTCCAGAAGTGGATCGTCGACGTCGGTCACGTTCTGGACGTAGTGAACCTGCCGCTTCGTGTCGAGCCACACGCGCTGCACGAGGTCGAACGCGTTGTAGGTCGCCGCGTGACCGATGTGGGTCGCGTCGTACGGGGTGATGCCGCAGACGTAGATACGGGCGACGGGACCGGGGTCGAGGGTGACGAGCCCATCGGTCGCTGTGTCGTGGATCCTCAGGTCGCGGCCCTTGTCAGGCAGGGCGGGGACCTCGGAAGCGGGCCAGGCATGCATGTCATGAGCCTAACCGGACGGAAGTTCCATATTCGAACCGGACCAGGCCGGGTGGCCGGTGGCGCACTCTTGCGGAACGCCGCCGGACGTGCCCGTTGTTCCCCTGTACCGGCGCGCCCCTACACCGGCGGCCACGGAATGGCAGGCCACTCGCCGCTCGGCGCCGGATGGACCCCCGAGGTGAGCAACGCCTCGACACGCGCGCGCGTGGCGTCGAGTTCGGCGCCGGTGATCAGCCCGGCCAGACGCTCCGCCAGGGCTCCGCCGTCCCCCAAGGCGTCCTTGAGGCCCTTGAGGACGTCGACGGCCTCACCGGTGAGCGGCTCGCCCGCCCACCCCCACAGCAGCGTGCGCAGCTTGTTCTCGGTGTTGAAGGTCACGCCGTGATCGATGCCGTACAGCCGGCCGTCGGCGGCCGGCAGCAGATGACCGCCCTTGCGGTCCGCGTTGTTGATCACGGCGTCGAGGACGGCGAGGCGGCGCAGCCGTGCGTCGTCGGCGTGCACCAGCAGCGCCGTCTTCCCGTCGCCGACCTCGGCGAAGCCGATCGCCTTCCAGCCCTCCTCCGGCTCCTCACCGTCGACGAGGGCGAGCAGCTCGCTCTCCTCCGGTTGCGCCTCGATCCACAGCTGGACCATGCCCTCGCCGTACGGCCCGTCGCGCAGCACGGTGGTGGGCACCAGGCCCCATCCGGTGGCCTCGGAGACCTCGTACGCGGCGACCTCGCGCCGGGCGAGGTTGCCGTCGGGGAAGTCCCACAGGGGACGCTCGCCGCGGACTGGCTTGTAGACGCAGTAGGCCTCTTCCCCCTCGTGGGAGACGGAGCAGTACAGCACCGCGTTCGAGGCGTCCCGGATCTGCCCGCGGACCGTGAGCTCACCCCGGGCGAGCAGCTGCGCCGTGGTCACGCTCCGCGGCGGTATCCGTTCTGGCGCGGACATACGTGTCCTTCCGGGTCGAGCGGGAGGCTGCACAGCGGGCACGGCGGCCGCCCGGCGTTGACGACGTCCAGGGCGCGCTTGGCGAACGCGCGGGCCTGGGCGCCGGTGAGCCGGACCCGCAGCATCGGGGGCCCGTTCTCCTCGTCCTGGAGCAGCCGCTCCTCGGCCTCGGCGAGGTCCTCCTCGGAGTCTGCGTCCAGCTCCACCAGGGCCTGCGCCTCGACGATCATGCGCTGTTCCTCGCCGTCCCAGGCGAGGGCCATGGTGCCGACGCGGAACTCCTCCTCGATGGGGGCTTCCAGCGGGGCCGTGTCGGCGACTTCGGTGGGCGCCACGGCAGGGACGGCGGCGCTGCCGCCACTGCGTCGTACCACCTCGTCGAGCAGCTCGTCCATGCGCTCGGCGAGCGCGGCGACCTGGGTCTTCTCCAGAGCCACGCTGGTCACCCGGGATCCTGCGATGGCCTGGAGGAAGAACGTACGGCGCCCGGGCAGTCCGACCGTGCCGGCCACGAAGCGGTCCGGCGGATCGTAGAGGAACACCTGACGGGACACGTCCTGTCTCCATTGGAATCGACATCGGGACCGGCCGCTGCGGCCACCGGAACTTGCGTCAGGGCCGCCTCGACCGCTTCACCCTACTGCGGTTGACGATCACGGTGCGCCCGCATCGCCCCCGACCCGGGCCTCTCCTGACGGGGGTTCCGCGCGCGGCGCAAGGGAGGCGAAATCCCCGGTGTCACCGAGGCGAACGAGAAACGGCCTGAGACGGGTGTAACGGATCGCGGTGATGGAACACGGCTCTACGGAGATCCGCTGGAAGAGGTCGAGATGGAGTCCGAGCGCGTCCGCCACGAGGGACTTGATGAGGTCGCCGTGCGAGCACATGACATAGACGGCGTCGGCGCCGTGGTCGCGCTCCACGCGCGCGTTCCACTCGCGCACCGCCTCGGCGGCACGGGTCGCCATGGCCCGCATCGACTCACCGCCGGGGAACTGCGCCGCCGACGGATGCGCCTGCACGACCTCCATCAGCGGCTCGTCCATCAGCTCGGCGAGCTTGCGCCCGGACCAGTCGCCGTAGTGGCACTCCCCGATCCGCTCGTCGGTGTGCGCGGTCAGTTCCGGCCGGGCGTCCAGCAGCGGCCGTATCGTCTCCTGGCAGCGCTGCAGCGGGCTGGTGACGACCTCGGAGATCGGCAGCTCGGCGAGCCGCCCGGGCAGCGCCGAGGCCTGCGCGGCGCCGCGCTCGTCGAGGGCGACCCCGGGCGTCCACCCGGCGAGCAGTCCCTCGGTATTGGCGGTGGATCGTCCGTGCCGGACAAGGATCAGCGTGGGCATGCGGCCAAGGGTAGGCGTCCATCCGGGTGCGGTCCGGGGCGTGAGGCGGGAGAATACGCTCCGTGATCGTCGACTGCGCCATCTACCAGGACGGGATGCGCGCGGAGGGGCCGCAGGACCTCTCCGACGCCCTGGCGCAGTGCCGGGTGGGCGGGGACGCGTTCGTGTGGATCGGGCTGTACGAGCCGACGGAGCGCGAGTTCGACCAGGTGACCGAGGAATTCGGGCTGCACCCGCTGGCCGTCGAGGACGCCCTGACCGCCCACCAGCGCCCCAAGCTCGAGGTGTACGACGACTCGCTGTTCATGGTCCTCAAGCCGGTCGCGTACGAGCCCAAGAGCGACAACGTCACCTCCGGCGAGGTCATGATCTTCATCGGCGACTCGTTCGTGGTGACCGTGCGGCACGGCGAGGAGGCCCCGCTCACGGCGGTACGCAAGCGGCTGGAGGCGGAGCCCGAGATGCTGCGGCACGGCCCCACGGGGGTGCTGTACGCGATCTCGGACGCGATCGTCGACCACTACGTGGACGTGGCGGGCGAGCTGAGCACCGACCTGGAGGAGCTGGAGGCGGAGGTGTTCTCGCCGACCGGCGGCGGCACCCGGCACACCGCGTCCCGCATCTACAACTTCAAGCGGCAGATCCTGGAGTTCCGCCGGGCCACCGGTCCGTTGGCCCAGCCGCTGGAACGGCTCGCGGGCACCGGCCTGTTCGGTCTGCGGGTGCCCTTCGTGTCCGAGAAGGCGCAGCCGTTCTTCCGCGACATCAACGACCACCTGATGCGCGTGAACGAGTCCGTCGAGGGCCTGGACCGGCTGGTGTCGGACATCCTGTCGGCGCACCTGGCCCAGATGAGCGTCCGGCAGAACGACGACATGCGGAAGATCTCCGCGTGGGCGGCCATGGCCGCGGTCCCCACGATGATCGCGGGCGTCTACGGCATGAACTTCGACCACATGCCGGAGCTGCGCTGGGTGTGGTCGTATCCGGCGCTGATCCTGGCTATGGCCGCCCTGGAGGTCTTGCTGTACCGGCTGTTCAAGAGCCGGGGCTGGCTGTAGGCACTGTTCCTAGGCGAACTCGGGGGCAGAGGTGGCGGGGCCGCCGAGTGCGTCGCGGCGTTCCGGCATCTTCAGGCTGACCATGCGGCGCCAGCCGGCGATCCGCTCGTAGGCGTAGATCGCGTGGATGCCCGCGGCGAGCAGCGCGGCCTTCGGCTTCGGCCAGCCGAGGATGCGCCCCATGTGGGACATGACGGCGAGGCTGACGTCCCGGTAGATCCGGATCTCGGCGAGCGCGCACTCCCGCAGCGTCCGCTGGATGGCCCGGCCGTGCCCGGCGTGGGCGAAGCGCAGCAGTTCCTCATGGCAGTAGGCGAGGTGGTTGTCCTCGTCGTTGGAGATCATCTTGACCGCCCGGCCGAGGTCGGGGTGGTCGGCGAAGTGCTTGCGGAGCAGCTCCATCTCCTCGGAGGCGCGCTGCTCGGTGACCCGGCTGTGCGAGAGGTAGGTGACGATGTCCTGGACGGTGAGCGGCTCGTCGCGCTTGAGCTTGTCGTGCGCGAGGCCGATGCCGTTCTTCTCGAGGAGCATGGTGTAGTCGGTCTCGGGCGGTACGGGGACGGGGTCGAGGCCGCGCTTCTTCATCAGGGCGTTGAAGATCCGCCCGTGCTTGTCCTCATCCGCGCCATGCCGGGTGATCTTGGGGGCGAGTGCGCGCTCGCTGTCCGGAACGAGCGCGGCGATACGGGCGTTCTCCCAGCCGCCCTGTGACTCCCCGCTGGCGGCGATGGAGCAGAACAGGCGGAAGGACTCGTCGTTGTCGAGGATCTCCTGGAACAGACTCTTGGCCGAAAGCATCGTGCGCACCTCTCTGCAGGATTCCGCAAAGAACGAGTCAAATGCGGTGCGAGGGACGCTGCAACAGCTGTGTCGGACAACTCCGCCAAAAGGATGACCCCGGGCTCCGCCGAGGGCGTAACCGCGGGGCCACGCGCGCGTTGTGCTGCGTGACGGCCGTGGCGGGGAAGACCCCCGAGCCCCCACCACGGCCGCAGAACTTCCCCCCAGCGTGACGCCGTTACGCCAGCCCGGCCCGTTCCAGCGCCTCGGTGCCGGCCCGCAGCGAGGCGAGCCGCTCGTCCAGCGTGAAACCCGCCGGGTTGAGGGACAAAGTGGTGACCCCGGCGGCGGCGTAGGCCTTCATCCGGTCCGCGATGCGATCGACGGAGCCGAGCAGCGTGGTCCGGTCGATCAGCTCGTGCGGTACGGCGGCCGCCGCGCCCTGCTTGTCGCCGGAGAGGTACTTCTCCTGGATCTCGGCGGCGGCCTGCTCGTAGCCCATGCGCCGGGCAAGCTGGTTGTAGAAGTTCTGCTTGGCGCTGCCCATGCCGCCGACGTACAGCGCGGTGTACGGGCGGAAGGCGTCGGCCAGCGCGGTCACGTCCTTGTCGGCACCGACCGCGAGCGGCAGCGTCGGGCAGACGTCGAACCCGTCCATGGTCTTCCCGGCCTTCTCACGCCCGGCCCGCAGATACTTGATCGCGGTGTCCTCGAGGTGGTCGGCGGAGGGGAAGATGAGCAGGGCCCCGTCGGCGATCTCACCGGTCTGCTCCAGGTTCTTGGGGCCGATCGCGGCGATGTACAGCGGGATGTGCTCGCGCTCCGGGTGCACGGTCAGCTTGATCGGCTTGCCGGGGCCGCCGGGCAGCGGCAGCGTCCAGTGCTCGCCGTCGTACGACAGCCGCTCCCGCGTCATCGCCTTCCGTACGATCTCCACGTACTCGCGGGTCCGGGAGAGCGGCTTGTCGAACTTGACGCCGTACCAGCCCTCGGAGACCTGCGGCCCGGAGACGCCGAGGCCGAGCCGGAAGCGGCCGCCGGAGAGCGAGTCGAGCGTGGCGGCGGTCATGGCGGTCATCGCCGGCTGCCGGGCCGGGATCTGGAAGATGGCCGAGCCCACGTCGATGCGCTCGGTCTGGGCGGCGACCCACGTCAGCACCGTGGCCGCGTCCGAGCCGTACGCCTCGGCGGCCCAGCAGACGGCATACCCGAGCCGGTCGGCCTCCTTCGCGACCGCGAGATTGTCCGCGTCCATTCCGGCGCCCCAGTAGCCGAGGTTGATCCCGAGCTGCATGGCGGATTCCCCTTACCGATCAGTAACGTCCCTTGTCCGGAGACCTTAGCGCGGGGGTGCGGAAACTGGTCATCCACAGGCCCCCACATGACAGGTCGTGGCCAGTAATCTCGGCGTCCATGGAGCAGAGGCATCTCGGCCGCACCGGCCTGCGCGTGTCCCGCATCGGGCTCGGCACCCTCACCTGGGGCAGGGACACCGACGAGCACGACGCCGCGGACCTCTTGAAGACGTTCTGGGAAGCGGGCGGGACGCTCATCGACACGGCCGACGTGTACGGCGACGGGGAGGCCGAGTATCTGCTCGGACGCCTCATAGAAGGCCTGGTCCCGCGCCGGGATCTGGTCATCTCCACGAAGGCGGGCAGCGTGCCCGACCCGGATGTCCGCGTCGACGGCTCTCGCGGCCATCTGCTCGCCGCGCTCGACGCCTCGCTGGCCCGGCTCGGCACGGACTACGTCGACCTGTGGCACATCCACGCCTACGACCCGTTCACCCCGCTGGAAGAGACCCTGCAGGCCCTCGACATGGCGGTCAGCAGCGGCCGGGCGCGTTATGCGGCCGTCTCCAACTTCTGCGGCTGGCAGCTCGCCAAGGCGGCCACCTGGCAGCTGACGGCACCGGGCGCACGGACCCGGCTGGCCGGCACGCAGCTGGAGTACTCGCTGCTCCAGCGCGGCGTCGAACGCGAGGTGCTGCCCGCCGCCCTCGACCTCGGCATCGGCCTGCTGCCCTCCTCCCCGCTCGGGCGCGGAGTCCTGACCGGCAAGTACCGCAACGCGACGCCGGCCGACTCGCGGGGCGCGTCCGAGCATCTGGCGCCGTTCGTCGCGCCGTACCTCGACGACACCGCGAGCCGGATCGTGGACGCCGTGGCGACGGCGGCGGACGGGCTCGCGGTGACCCCGCTCCAGGTGGCCCTCGCCTGGGTCCGCGACCGGCCCGGGGTGTCCGCGCCCATCGTCGGCGCGCGCAACGCGCAGCAGCTCACGGCGGCATTGTCAGTGGAGGCCCTTAGTCTTCCTGACGAGATCTGCCGGGCGCTCGACGATGTGTCAGCGCCCGTGCACCGCTATCCCGATCACGACTGGAGCATGCTGTGAGCACGGAGCCCGAGCCCACCGAGGACGCACCACACGCCGACCCGGGGACCCCGGACGCCGCGCCGGAGGGCACCACCCGGGAGACGGGGACCACAGAGGGCGGGTCGGCCGGGGGCGACGGAGACGCCGGAGGCGAGCCCCAGAGCCAGGGCGATGAAGTCGCTGACGCTGCCAAGTTGTCCGAGGCCGAGGCCGAGCTTGCTGCTCAGCGGATTGAGCGGGAGCGGATCGAGCGTCGGAAGGCTGAGAAGGCGGCGCCCATTACGGCTGGGGCGAAGCTCAGTGGGACGGCCGCCGATCTGCTGGCGGCTGTGCGTGCCGTGGAGAGCGGGGAGAAGCCCGCGGCCACCGTGTTCAGTGAGCCGGAGCCGACGCCCCGTCGCCCCGCTCCCGAGCCGGTGCGCCGGCCGCAGACCGAGGCGGTCCAGGCGGCCGGAGTGGTCGCGGCCCCCGCGGCCGAGGCCGTCGACGCCGTGCGCGGTGTGCTGGCCGACGGCGGTGCCCCGGAGACGCTCGCCCCGCAGGTCGCCGCGGCCCTCGGCGAGAGCGCGGGCGACCTGCTGCGGGCGGACCCCTGGCAGTTGCTGCGAGTCACCGGGGTACGCCCCGAGCAGGCCGACGGGTTCGCGCGGGCGCTGCTCGGCGGCGAGTCCGGCCCGGACGACGAGCGGCGTGGCCGTGCGCTCACCGTCTGGCTCCTGGAGCAGGCGGCCGTGGCGGGACACACCGCCCTGGAGCTGCCGGCGCTCACCGCCGCACTGACCCAGCGGGGCGTGCCGGACGCGGACACCGCCGTACAGAACACCCTCGCGGAGGGCGAGGCCCTGGCCTTCCAGGACGCGTTGGACGACAAGGGCGGCGACGTGGCCGACGAGGGCGACGAGGAGCGGCCGGTCCGGGTTCTGGTCGGCCTGGAGCGGTACGCCCTCGCCGAGGAGAGCCTCGCCGACGGACTGGCCCGGCTGATCAACTCGGTGCCCAAGCAGGACGGTTCGGCCGACGAGTGGGAGCGGGCCGCGTCGGCGGCGGGCTCCGCGGGCGAGTTGATCCGCGCGGTCGCGTCCCACGGTCTCGTGCTGCACACGGGCGGCGAGGCGTCCCTGACCGAACCGGCGGCACTGGTGCGCACGGCCTCCGAACTCGGCCTCCGCGCCTGGGCCGCCACCCACAGCCCGCTGGGCCGCACGCGGTTCGCGGCGCTGCTGGGCGAGCCGGGCGACTCCCGGGTCACCACCGTGTCCGGCCTCCTCTCCGGTGCCGAGGGCCCCGGCCGGGACGCGGACGGCGCTCTGGACCTCGACCTCCTCGTGGTCCTGGACGCTCCGCAGCTGGACGTGGAGACGGCGGCGCTGCTCTCGGAGTCGCTGCCCGACGGGGCGCGGCTGCTGCTGGCCGGGGATCCCGGGGTGCTGTGGTCGGCGGGTCCGGGGCGGGTGTTCGCGGATCTGCTGGCGGCACGGGTCTGCCCGCAGATCGCCTCCCGGCAGCCCGACCCCGGTCCGCTGGGCGAACTGGTCTCCGGAATCGGCATCGGCGAGCTGAACCAGGTGGACTCCCCCGGCAAGGAGCTGGTGATCGTGCCGGTGCGGGACGCGGGCGAGGCCGTGCACCGGACCGTGCAACTCGTCGCGGACTCGGTGCCGCGGGCGATCGGCGTGCCGGCCGAGCAGACCGTCGTCATCACACCGGGCCACGGCGGCGCCGCCGGTACGCGCGCGCTGAACACGGCACTGAAGGAGCGGCTGAACCCCGGCCCCGGCCGGTTCGGCGGCTTCGACCCCGGCGACCGGATCGCCTACTCCCCCGCGCCGGGCCGTACGCTGCCGGGCCAGGTGGTGAAGGCCGACGCCGAGGGGCTGCACCTATCGTGTGCGGGCGCCCCGGTCGTCGTACCGAAGGAGCGGGTGGAGCAGTCCGTGCGGCACGGGTGGGCGCTGACCGCGCACCAGGCCGTGGGTGCCCGATGGCCCGCGGTGGTCGTGGTGCTGCCCGGCGACGCCGCGCAGGCCCTCAGCCGCCCCTGGGTCTACACGGCCTTCGGCCGGGCGGAGCGCCATCTGTCGGTGGTCCACGGCGTCGAGCAGGCGCTCCCGCGCGCGGTGGCCGAGGTCCCGCCCAAGCCCAGGACGACCCGCCTGTCCGTTCTGCTGGCCCCGCAGATCCCGGCGGCGGGCTGACGCGAGGACGCCCGACACGGACGACGGCGGTGGCCGCGGAGGCAGGAACCTCCGTGACCACCGCCGTCGTACCGGACGGTGTTCAGCCCGTCAGCGGTCCGCGTCCAACCGCTCCAGGTCCTCTTCCTCGACCTCGTCCTCGGCCTCGTCGTCCGCCTCGTCCTCAGGCTCTTCTTCGTCCTCGTCCGGGTCGAGTTCGTCCTCGAGGTCGTCGTCCACGTCGTCCTCGATCTCGTCGTCGAAGACGGCACTGACGTCGAACCGGCAGACCACCTGCTGCGGGTCGATCGCCTCGAACGGTGCCTCCAGCCACTCGCCGGGCTCGGCGGGGTCGTCCGCCGCGGTCACCCAGAGCGTGGAGTCGCCCTCCTCCAGCCCGAACTCCTTGTGCCGTGAGGCGATCTCGTCCGGTTCGAACTCGCCGAACAGGAGGCCCAGCGCCCCGTGCACGGTGCCTGAGGCCCCCGGGCCGTCCCTGCCCTCGTCGTCCGCCGCCTCGACCCGCTGGGCCTGCGCCAGCAGCCGCTGCGGTTCCACCACGGCGTAGTCGCGGCGGATCAGCACGCTCAGCGCGTTCGGCTCCTCGGGCCCCGCGTACGGCGGCAGCGCGTCCTCGGTACCGGGGATCTCGAAGGGGGTGACCTCGTCGTAGCGGTCGTAGAGCAGCTCGTCGTACGCCTCGGCGGCCGCGGCGAGCTGGTTGAACGCCTCGTAGACGGTCGGGTCGTCCTCCCCCGACCGGCGTTCGACCGCGGCCAGGTGGCGGTCGAGCGCGGTCTTGACCGCCTCGGCGGCGGCGCGTACCTCGGCAGCGGTGGGCTGCTCAGCATCAGACATAGAGCAGACGCTATCCGTACAGGGGCTCTGCCCGCACAATAGATGCGATGCCGGAATACGAATTTGTCGACGTGTACGTGCCGCGCGGGGTCTCTCGCAAGGACGCCACACGCCTGCTGACGGACCATGCCGAGTACGGACACTGGGAGTTGGACCGCCTGAGTCTGCTGCGGGACGGGAGCCGCAGGGTGCGGTTGCGCCGACGGATCATCCGCCAGGTGCGCGCCACGTGGTGAGCTGAGGCAGGAGAAAAACGGAGCGGGCCCCGCCACGGCGGGGCCCGCTCCGTTTCTGTGCGGTGCCGCTACGCCGAGGCGCGTGCCCTGCGGTAGAGGACCGTGCCCGCCAGCAGTGCTCCCGCGCCGACCGGGAGGACGAGGCCGAGGGGAAGGTCACCGCCGGTGTGGGCGAGCTGGGCGCTGCCCTGCGGCTGGGGGATCGACTGGGCGCCGGGCTGGTTGCCCCGCGCGGAGCCGGTGCCGCCGTCCGGCGTCTCGTCGTCCACGCCCGGCGGTGTACCGGGCTCGGGCTCCACAGGGTTGCCGGGCTGGCCGGGATCGCCCGGCTGTCCGGGGTCGCCGGGCTGTCCGGGGTCGCCGGGCTGCTCGGGGTTGCCCGGCTCGTCCGGATTCCCGGGCGGCGTCTCGTGGTCGCCCCCGCCGGGAGGTGTGCTCGGCTGCCCGCCGCCGGAACCGCCGTTGTTCGCGCAGTCGTTGCCCTTGGTGCCGTTGCCGATGCCGATGATGTCGACGCTGTTGCCGCAGACGTTCACCGGGACGTGGACCGGCGCCTGGACGTGGTTGCCCGAGCCGATGCCCGGGGAGTCCTTGGCGTGGCCGTCGGCCTGCGAGCCGCCGCCGGAGCCGCCGTGACCGCTGTTCCCGCCCTGGTTGACGCACTTGTTGCCCATCGCCGGGTTGAGGAGCCCGACGACGTTGACCGTGTTGCCGCAGACGTTCACCGGCACGTCCACCGGCGCCTGCACCGTGTTGCCCGACAGCACGCCGGGCGAGTGCGAACTCGAGCCGTTCGCGCCCGAGTCGGCGTGTGCGTGGCCGCCGGCGGCGGCGATCACGCCGGTCGCGGCCGCCACGGTCATCAGGCCTTTGCGGGTGACCTGTCTCATTGCTGCTTACCTGCCTTGTCCTGCGTTGTCGACGCGGAAAGACCGGACGGCCCCGGAGCGCCTGGCATGCGCGCTCCGGGACCGGCGGTGTGGACGAGAACCTCAGAGAGGCAGCGTCACTTGTTGACGCAGGTGTTGCCGAAGGCGGGGTTCAGCAGCCCGACGACCGAGATCGTGTTGCCGCAGACGTTCACCGGGACGTGAACCGGCGCCTGGACGACGTTGCCCGAAGCGATGCCGGGGGAGTGCACCGCAGCACCCTGGGCACCCGAGTCGGCAACGGCAAGGCCCGCACCCGCGAGAACCAGACCGCCAGTGGCGGCAGCAGCGGCGACGACCTTCTTGATCATTATTCCTCCTTGTTGGCAATGCGATCCAAAGTCGCGGATCACATCAGCTGTAACGAGGAGGAATTAATAGGGCTACGAGCTTATGGTCGTCTTCACCCTTCCCGGGACATCTCCGTACGGGCGGGCGAATACCGACGTCAATACGTCATGACGCGTCGATGAACCGGTCGAGCACCCTCACTCCGAACTGCAGCCCCTCCACCGGCACCCGCTCGTCGACACCGTGGAACATGCCCGCGAAGTCCAGCTCCGGCGGCAGCTTCAGCGGCGCGAAGCCGAAGCAGCGGACGCCGAGGTCGTCGAAGGACTTGGCGTCGGTGCCACCGGAGAGCATGTAGGGGACGGCCCTGGCGATCGGGTCCTCGGCGCTCAGGGCGCTCTGCATGGCGTCGACGAGCTTGCCGTCGAAGTCGGTCTCCAGCGCCTTGTCGCCGTGCACGTCCTCCCGCTTCACCCGCGGCCCGAGGATCCGGTCGAGGTCGGCGAGGAACTCCTCCTCGTAACCCGGCAGGAAACGCCCGTCGACGTGCGCGGTCGCCTGGCCGGGGATGACGTTGACCTTGTAGCCGGCGCCGAGCATCGTGGGCGCCGCCGAGTTCCGCAGCGTCGCGCCGACCATCTTGGCGATGCCGCCGAGCTTGGCCAGCGTCTCGTCCATGTCCTCGGGGTCGAGCTCGGTGCCGAGCGCGTCGGACAGCTCGTCGAGGAAGGACCGCACGGTCTTCGTGACCCGTACCGGCCAGGTGTGCCGCCCGAGCCGCCCGACGGCCTCGCACAGCTCGGTGATGGCGTTGTCGTTGTTCGTCATGGAGCCGTGACCGGCCGTGCCGTCCACGGTGAGCCGCATCCAGTGCATGCCCTTCTGGGCGGTCTCCACGAGATACAGCCGCAGCTTCTCGTTGACGGTGAAGGAGAACCCGCCGACCTCGCCGATCGCCTCGGTGACGCCCTCGAAGAGGTCCGGGTGCTTCTTGACCAGGTGCTTGGCGCCGTACGTCCCGCCCGCCTCCTCGTCCGCGAGGAAGGCGAGGACGATGTCGCGCGGGGGCTTGCGTCCGCTGCGCAGCCGGTCGCGGACGACCGCGAGGGTCATCGCGTCCATGTCCTTCATGTCGACGGCGCCGCGGCCCCACACGCATCCGTCCGCGATCTCGCCGGAGAAGGGGTGGTGGGTCCAGTCCTGGGCATTGGCCGGTACGACGTCGGTGTGTCCGTGGATCAGCAGCGCGGGCCGGGAGGGGTCCTCGCCCTCGATCCGGGCCACCGTGGACGCGCGTCCCGGGTGGGATTCGAAGATCTGCGGTTCGAGCCCCACCTCGGCGAGCTTCTCGGCGACGTACTCGGCCGCCTTGCGCTCGCCGGGACCCGAGTGGTCGCCGTAGTTGCTGGTGTCGATCTGGATGAGCTCGCGGCAGAGGTCCACGACCTCGTCCTCGCCGGTGACGCTGCTGGCCGTGTCCGTCCCGCTCACGCTGCTTCCTCCCACTGTCACTGCTGGTGGTCCCCCCACATCCTCCCTCCCCCGCCGGTCCGCCCCAAGACCCCGCCCGCCCCGTCACACGCCGTTCACGCGGCGACAGGGGGTGATCGGCCACCCTCCGGAGCCTGGTAATGTTTCCTTCGTCGCCGCGGGGGAACCCCCGCACGACATACACCTTGTCCGGGTGGCGGAATGGCAGACGCGCTAGCTTGAGGTGCTAGTGCCCTTTATCGGGCGTGGGGGTTCAAGTCCCCCCTCGGACACACTCTGAAAACCCCACTCCATGTGGGGTTTTCTGTTGTCCGCCACCGCTGCCGGACACGCTCCGCGATCAAGTGTGTGCCATCTCTCGCCGGGCGGGCAGACACCGAGGTCACAGCACCCGGCCACCCTCCCCCGGCACCCCGGACAGCTCACCCATGTGGCCGCAAGGTAACGCGGAGACTAACGTCGGACTAAAATTTCCGGCTTGTCGGAGCTGGAGCCGGACAACCCCAGGCAAACCTGCGGGCCCACCAGCGCCCCGGAGGCTTCCGGGATCGAGACGCGAGGACCCGATGGCAGCCATTCACGAGAGCAGCGCTCTCGGCCTGCTCGATGAAGAGATCCGCGAGCGATTCGGTAGTACCGCACGTTTCTCGGGCGGGGCCGCGGCCTCTCCCCGGACGCTTGTCGACATCTTCGAGGCATCCGTCCGTTCGTACCCGGATGAACTCGCCCTGGACGACGGCACACGGCGCCTGACCTACCGTGCGCTGGCCGTCGAGGTCGCGGCGCTGCGGCGCGGGCTCGCCGACGCCGGGGTGGGACTCGGTGACCGGGTGGGCGTGCGGGTGCCGTCCGGGACCAACGATCTGTACGTCGCGATCCTCGCCGTACTGGCCGCGGGCGCCGCATACGTTCCGGTGGACGCCGAGGACCCGGACGAGCGGGCCGAGTTGGTGTTCGGCGAGGCCGACGTGCGGGCCGTCATCGGTGCCGACCATGTCATCACCGCCCACAGCAGGGCGGACGTGCCCGCCGGTCGGCCCGGGGTCGAGCACGACGCCTGGATCATCTTCACCTCCGGGTCGACCGGGAAGCCCAAGGGCGTCGCCGTCACCCACGAGAACGCCGCCGCGTTCGTGGACGCCGAGGCCGCGCTGTTTCTCACCGATGACCCCATCGGTCCAGGTGACAGGGTCATGGCGGGCCTGTCGGTCGCGTTCGACGCGTCCTGCGAGGAGATGTGGCTGGCGTGGCGCTACGGCGCCTGCCTGGTGCCCGTCCCGCGCTCGCAGGTGCGCAGCGGTGCCGATCTCGGGCCCTGGCTGGTCGAGCAGGACATCAGCGTCGTGTCGACGGTGCCGACGCTGGCCGCGCTGTGGGAGCCGGAGACCCTCAACGACGTACGACTGCTGATCTTCGGCGGGGAGGCCTGTCCGCCCGAGCTGGTGCAGCGGCTGGTGACCGAGGGGCGCGAGGTGTGGAACACCTACGGGCCCACCGAGGCGACCGTCGTGGCGTGTGCGTCGCTGATGAGCGGCGAGGAGCCGATCCGGATCGGGCTGCCGCTGAACGGCTGGGAGCTGGCCGTCGTCGACGAGGCCGGGCAGCCCGTGCGGATGGGCGAGAGCGGCCAGTTGGTGATCGGTGGGGTCGGGCTCGCCCGGTACCTGGACGCCGAGAAGGACGCGGAGAAGTACGCGCCGCTGGACTCGCTGGGCTGGGAGCGGGCGTACCGCAGTGGTGACCTGGTCAAGGCGGAGCCCGAGGGGCTGGTCTTCCTCGGGCGGGCCGACGAGCAGATCAAGCTCGGCGGGCGGCGGATCGAACTGGGCGAGGTGGATGCCGCGTTGCAGGCGCTGCCCGGTGTCGCCGGTGCTGCGGCGGCCGTACGCACCGCCCGCAGCGGCAATCAGCTGCTCGTCGGGTATGTCGTCACGCAGGACGGCTGGGACCACGCGGCCGCCGTCGAGAAGCTGCGCGCCGAACTGCCCGCGGCCCTGGTGCCGCTGCTCGCGCCGGTCGAGGACCTGCCGACGCGGACGAGCGGCAAGGTCGACCGCAACGCGCTGCCCTGGCCCCTGGAGGGCATGGAGACCGGCGGCAAGGCCGAGCAGCTCTACGGCACCGAGGCCTGGCTCGCCGAGCAGTGGACGGAGGTCCTCGGCATCCCGGTGGGCAGCGCCACCGACGACTTCTTCGCGATCGGCGGCAGCAGCCTGGCCGCCGCCCAGTTGACGACGCGGCTGCGCACCCGCTACCCGAGCGCGGCCGTCCTCGACATCTACCAGCAGCCGACGCTGCGCAAGCTGGCCCGGCACCTGGAGGAGTCCGCTCAGGACGACACCGCCCGGCGGACGATCGCTCCGGTGCCGAGGCGCGCCCAGGTGATCCAGCTGCTGGTGCTGCTCCCCCTGTTCACGCTGCTGGGGCTGCGCTGGATGGTGCCCCTGGCCGCGCTGGGGAACGTACTGACCGCGTACTCCTGGCTGCCGACCGCCCCTTGGTGGCTGGTCGCGTCCGGGGCGCTGCTGCTCTTCAGCCCGCCGGGACGGCTCGCGATCGCCGCGGGCGGGGCGCGGTTGCTGCTGCGCGGCGTGACGGCCGGGCGGTATCCGCGCGGCGGGAGCGTACATCTGCGGCTGTGGGCCGCCGAGCGGCTCGCGGAGTTCAGCGGGGCGACCTCGCTGACCGGGTCGTGGCTGGAGCGGTACGGCCGTGCGCTGGGCGCCAGGATCGGGCAGGACGTCGATCTGCACTCGCTGCCGCCGATCACCGGCATGCTCAAGCTGGGCCGGGGCGCCGCCGTCGAGTCCGAGGTCGATCTGTCCGGGTACTGGCTGGACGGTGACCGGCTGGAGATCGGGCCGGTGAAGGTGGGTGCGCACGCCGTCGTCGGCACGCGCAGCATGCTGTTCCCGGGTGCCCGCGTGGGCAAGCGGTCCGAGGTGGCGCCGGGTTCGGCGGTCGCGGGGCAGATTCCGACCGGTCAGCGCTGGGCGGGCGCGCCCGCGGTCAAGCTCGGCAGGGCGAAGCGGAACTGGCCCAAGGACCGGCCGCGGCGCGGCACGTTCTGGCGTGCGATGTACGGCATGACGGGCATCGCGCTGACGCTGCTGCCCGTCCTCTCGCTGGTCGCCGCCCTGCTGGTCGCTAACGAGTTCGTGGCGCCGGGCGCCGGGCTCGGTGAGGCCCTGCGGGGCGCGGCGCTCGCGCTGGTCCCGGCGACGCTCGCGTTCGGGCTGGCGTACGCCGTGCTCATCCTGGTCGCCGTACGGCTGCTGAGCCTGGGCCTGCGCGCGGGCACGTATCCGACGCACAGCCGGACCGGCTGGCAGGCGTGGACGGTCACGCAGCTGATGGACCGCTCCCGGGAGACGCTGTTCCCGCTGTACGCCGGGCTGGTCACGCCGGTGTGGCTGCGGCTGCTGGGGATGCGGATCGGCAAGGGCGCCGAGGTGTCGACCGTGCTGGCGCTGCCGAGCCTGACGACCGTCGGTGAGGGTGCCTTCCTGGCCGACGACACGCTGACCGCGCCGTACGAGCTCGGCGGTGGCTGGATGAAGGTCGGGCGCGCGGAGATCGGGCGGCGGGCCTTCCTCGGCAACTCGGGGATGACCGCGCCGGGGCGGAGCGTGCCGGACGGCGGTCTGGTCGGGGTGCTGTCGGCGACGCCGAAGAAGGCGAAGAAGGGCACGTCGTATCTGGGGCTGCCGCCGGTGAAGCTGCCGCGCAGCGCGAGCGACGGCGACCAGAGCCGGACGTACGACCCGCCGGCGCGGCTGCTGTGGGCGCGCGGGCTTGTGGAGCTGTGCCGGATCGTGCCGGTGTTCTGCTCGGCGGCGCTGGCCGTGCTGACGGTGGCGGCGCTGAGTGCGCTGGGCGGCTGGGCCTGGCTGCTGGGCGGTGTCGTGCTGCTCGGGGCGGGCGGGCTCGCGGGCCTGCTGTCGATCGTCGCCAAGTGGGCGCTGGTCGGGCGGCACCGCAGCGGGGAGCACCCGCTGTGGAGCTCCTTCGTGTGGCGCAACGAGCTGGCGGACACCTTCGTCGAGGTGGTGGCCGTGCCGTGGCTGGCCGGGTCGGTGCCGGGTACGCCGGTGATGACGGCGTGGCTGCGGGGACTGGGCGCGCGGATCGGCAAGGGCGTGTGGGTCGAGAGCTACTGGCTGCCGGAGACGGATCTGGTGACGCTGGAGAGCGCGACGACCGTGAACCGGGGCTGTGTGCTGCAGACGCACCTCTTCCACGACCGGATCTTGCGGACGGATACTGTTGTCCTCCGTGAGGGCGCGACGCTGGGTCCTGGCGGAATCGTCCTGCCGGGCAGCGCGATCGGGGCCCGCACCACGCTGGGTCCCGCGTCACTGGTGATGGCCGGGGAATCGGTTCCCGACGACACGCGCTGGCTGGGCAACCCGATCGAAGCATGGCGTCGGTGACCGCGACTGTGACGACGTCGGGGGATGCAGGACGTCGTACGAGTGCAGCGCGAGGAGCAGACGCAGCAGTGGCAGTTCAGCAGTCCGTGGGTGCGGACCCGTACTTCCCCGACAACGGTGATCCCCGTTATCGGGTGCATCGGTACGAACTCGCGCTGGACTACCGCCCGGGGCCGAACCGGCTGGCCGGCACGGCCCGGATCAACGCCATAGCGGGCCGCTCGCCGGTCGGCGAGTTCCAGCTGAACCTGGCCGACTTCAAGGTCGGCCGGGTCCGGGTGGACGGACGGCAGCCGCACTACACGCATCGCGGTGGCCGACTGCGGATCCGGCCCGCCAAACCGATCCGTGCCGGGGCCACGTTCACGGTGGAGGTGCACTGGTCGGGGAACCCCAAGCCGGTGAACAGTCCGTGGGGCGGGCTCGGCTGGGAGGAGCTGGAGGACGGGGCGCTGGTGGCGAGCCAGCCGATCGGGGCGCCGTCCTGGTATCCGTGCAACGACCGGCCCGCGGACAAGGCGTCGTACCAGATCTCCATCACGACGCCGTCGGCGTACCAGGTGGTCGCGGGCGGGCGGCTGCTGACCCGGACCACCAAGGCGTCGACGACCACGTGGGTGTACGAGCAGGCCGCGCCCACGTCGAGCTATCTCGTCGGGCTGTCGATCGGCAAGTACCAGACCGTGCTGCTCGGCGACCCGGGGCCGGGCGGTGTGCCGCAGCACGGGCACATTCCGGCGCATCTGCTGCCGGAGTTCTCGCGGGACTTCGCACGGCAGCCCGCGATGATGGAGCTGTTCCAGGAGCTGTTCGGGCCCTATCCGTTCGACGAGTACGCGGTCGTGGTGACGGAGGAGGAGCTCGATGTGCCCGTCGAGGCGCAGGGGTTGTCGCTGTTCGGCGCCAACCATGTGGACGGGGCGCGGGGTTGGGAGCGGCTGGTCGCGCATGAGCTGGCGCATCAGTGGTTCGGGAACAGCGTGTCCATCGCGGACTGGCGGCACATCTGGCTGAACGAGGGGTTCGCCAAGTATGCCGAGTGGTTGTGGTCGGAGCGGTCGGGTGGGCCCACGGCGCAGCAGCTTGCCGCGGCGGCTCACCGGTTGCTGTCCTCGTTGCCGCAGGATCTGAAGCTGGCCGATCCCGGGCGGAAGTTGATGTTCGACGACCGGCTGTATCAGCGGGGCGGGCTCACCGTGCACGCGCTGCGCTGCGCGATGGGTGATGCGGACTTCTTCCGGATGCTGCGAGCGTGGGTGGGGCTGCACCGCAATGGTGCGGTCAGCACGGGGGTGTTCACCGCGCATGCGGGGCGGTTCACGGCGGAGCCGCTGGATGGTCTGTTCGCGGCGTGGTTGCAGAAGGGGGCCTTGCCGCCGTTGCCTGAGCAGGATGTGCGGGTACCGGTGCGGCCGGCCCACCCACCGACCGGCACCGGTTCCGCCTAGGCCTCCCCCGCGGGGTCAGCTGTGCGGGACCCTTAGTTTGTCCCAGCTGACCTTGCCCGGTATGCCGTCCGCGTCCTTGCCCTTGAAGCGGAGTTTGTGCTGCCAGGCCTGGTAGGAGCGGCGGTCGGCCTCGGTCCATTCGGGGCTGGGGCCCTCTTCGTAGCGGCCGCAGCCCTCGGCGACCAGGCGGCGGCCCATCGCGGTGATGATGGGGGACTTCTGGCCGACGTGGAAGAAGCCGCTGCCGGGGAAGGGCTCGTAGGTCGGCTTGGGCGGGGCCGGCTTGGGGTCGGGTTCCTTGCCGCCGGTGTCGCCGCCCTTGCCGGCCAGGCGCTGGGCGATGCGCTTGCGCATGCCGTCCATGGTGAAGCCGCGTGGGTCCACCTTGCCGGGCTGCCACTCCTTGTGGCCGATGACGGAGCGCTCGGTCCAGCCGTGGTGGCGGCAGATCGCGGCGGCGACCTTCTCGATGGCTTCCTTCTGAACCTCGGGCCAGGGGTCCTTGCCGTTGCCGAGGTTGATGCACTCGAAGCCGTAGAAGTGGCGGTTGCCGTCGGTGTCGGCCTCGTTGTCGGGGGGCAGTTTCGTCTCGTTGATCACGGCCCGCAGGACGTCGTTGTCGCCGAGCCCCGCGTGGTTGGCGCGGCCGTTGCCGACGAGGTGGATGTGGCCCTTCTTGTCGATGACGCCGTGGCAGAGGGGGCCGGGCAGGCTGGAGTAGCCGTCGTAGCAGATGTCGACGGACGCGTTGGTGCCGGAGGTGACGGTGTGGTGGATCATCACGCCGTTGACCGGACCCCAGGGGCCCTTGCCGTTGCGGTTGTGGTGGCGCCAGTTGCGGACCTCGTGGACCGTCAGGCCCTCCGCACGCAGGATCTCCACCATCTTGGACGCGCTCAGTGGCTTGGCCATCACTCGTCTCCTTCCGCCGCGCGCTCGGCATCCGCCGTGGTCTGCGACCGGCCGCCCGAGGGATCCTCCGCCGTCTGTTCCTCCCTGCGGGCCTGGGCCTCGGCCGCCAGGGCCGCCTCGTCCGCCGGCGGGATGCTGCTGGCCAGCGCGGTGAACGCGAGCCGCAGATCCACGGTGCCGCCCTCGCCCTTCACCAGCGCGAGCGGGGCGTAGGAGCGGACGATGCCGGCCGGGGCCTTGAGGAGCGGGCGGCGGGCCGGGTCGGCGGGCCACTCGACGCTGCCGGTGGCGGTGCGGGCGGGGATCAGCCAGTGGTCACCGGTCCTGTACGTGGCGCCCTTGGCGAAGTAGACCTCGACCCCGTCCTCCAGGGGCAGCCACTCCCCCTCCTCGATCCGCACCGCGCCACCCTTGAGGGCTGCCGTACGGCCCTTGCGCTTCGGGCCCTCGTGGTGGTCCCAGCGGCGCAGGAAAGGATTGAGGTGAGGCAGCCGCCCGACCTGTCCCTCCGGCTCGGCGGACAGCCGTACCCGGCGGCCCGGCAGGTCCAGTTCCTCGACCCGCAGCAGCGGCAGGGGCTCGAGGCGGGAGGCGTACGCGGTGTCGGTGAGCTCGACGTGGTCGCCGACGTCGAGGTCCAGCTTCTCGTCGTGGCCGAGGGTCGCCAACTGCACCCAGGTGCCGTCGAGTTCGTCGACCGGGAAGACCACGGAGCCGTTCTCGCGGGACCACTTGAAGGTGGCGTCCTTGGCTTCGCCGCCCGCGTGGATCTCCACCCGGTACAGCTGGTTCTCCGGGCCGCGGTAGCGGGCGTCGGGCTTGACCAGGCACGGGTCCTCATCCGCGTGGTCGGGCCGTTCGCTGCGGGCGGCGAGCCGGGCGGTGGGGGTGGACTGCTTGTGCGCCCACTGGGTGAAGGCGGACCGGACGTCCTCCTTCGGCGGGTTCACGTCCTCGATCTCCAGCGCGGCGAGCGAGAGCGGCAGGACCTGCCAGACGACCTTGACGCGGGCGGCGGTGTCCGGCAGCGCCGTGCCGAGCGCGACCTCGCGCAGCGCCGGGTCCTCGGCGGCGCTGACCGCGCGCTCCCACACCTTCAGATAGACGAGGAACGGCGACTGGGCGGGCGAGGGCAGCCGGTCGCCGGGCTTCTCCGGGTCACGGAAGCCGTCGGGCTGGTCCCAGTACGTCCAGTACGCGGGCGGCTTCGCGGTCTCCTGCTCGTCGGCGTCCTCGTCGGGGACGGGCGTGCCGGGCGCCGGGCGGTTCGCGTCGAGCAGGATGCCGTCGACGTAGTAGCGGCCGCCGTGGATGTGCAGGGTGTCGATCTCGTGCTTGCCGCCCACGTACTCGATACGGAAGCCGGCGGCGTCGCGCGGACCGCCGTGCTGTCCGATCAGGTCGGCGGCGAGGGTGCGCGCCCGGTGGAGCTCGATCGCGGTCTGCTCGTTGGCGTCGGCGTCGAGCTGGACACGGCCCTGCTGGGCGATGACCGCGGAGTAGTGCCGCTCCGGGCGGAAGGTGGAGCGGGAGAGGTCAGCGTGCATGAAGGGGGTCCCCCTGGTTCAGGAAAGTGCGGGTCGGGCGTACGGCGGCACTGCTCATGTCTCTAAGAAGATCCCGGTCATGTCACGAAGAAGATCCCGGCGTCCGTGCCCGCGGGCGTGTACTCCTCCAGCCGCGCGCGCAGACCGTCCTCGCGCTGCGGCCGGTACAGGTCGTGGAAGGCGCCCATCTCGGCGCCGTCGTCGGATCCGCGGCGGATCTCCTCGGGGCCGCGATCGGCCAACTGCCCGTACCACGGCGTCCCGTAGCGCGCGGAGGCGAACAACGGCCGTACGGCTGTGCAGCGGTGACGTCGCGGGGTGCGCGAGCCGGCGGGCACGGCCGAGTACCGAATGCAGCCGATGCCGCGCCTGGCCACGTGCAGCTTCCCGGTGAGGACGGAGTTCTCGACGATCTCCACGGCGTGCGTGTGGATTTCGCCGATCACCGTCGTCCGGTGCAGATGGAGTACGGCGTGGGCGTGGCGGCAGTCCGGGGCGGACAGGGCCTCGCGGTCGTGGCCGGTGGCGTCGAGGACGCTGTCGCGCAGATGGATGTCGAGGGGTTCCTCCGTGACCTCGTCGCCGATGACCTCGATGGTACCGAGGATGCTGTGCTCGACCTGGAGGCAGGCGGTGGTGCGTTCCAGGACGACGCTGGGTTCCTCGGGCGAGTGCGGCTCGCACTCCGGCTCCAGCGACCAGCCCGGCACCAACGTGCAGTGGCGGACGACGACGGCGCCCATCGGACCGGTGACGTTGATGCCACGGCCGGCGACGAGGAGCCCGTCGAGGACGAGGCGGGGACGCTCGTGCGGGGCGCAGTCCTCGGACACGGCACGGATGTTGAGGGCGTCCGGGCGGTTGCTGTACCAGTCGAGCAGCCGGATCACCGGCCGGGTGCCCTCGGCGGCCCGCAGTTCGAGGCGGTCGCCCGGGTCGAGGTCGAAGTCCAGCTGCTCCTGGTAGGCGCCACTGTGCGTGATCTCGATGATGCCCTCGGGCCCGGTCCGGTCGGCCCGGCGGTCGTGCTGCCAGGCCCGGTAGGCGTCCATGATCTGCCGGTACGGCTGTCCGGGGCCGACCCGGTATGTCTCGGCGTCGGGGCGCGGCTCCCTGTTCCGCTCGTACTCGCCGCCGCCCATGTCGGCGCCGAACGCGTAGTGGTAGTCCACCCACACGCCCTGCCGGGGCGCCGACCGGGCGCCGAACGCGATCCGGCCCAGCTCCGGGTCGACGGCCACCTGCCCACGCTTCGGCCGATAGCGCCATTCGGACAGGTCGGCGACGACGATGTCCTGCGGCGGTACGGGCTTGTCCTCACCGTCGCGCCGGACGACGAAGCTCTTGCCGGGGCCGTAGTAGTCGGCCAGCCGGTCGTGCAGCATGCGGCGGGTGATGAAGGCGGGCACGTTGTCGACCGCGGCGATGTGGGTGGGCGACGGCTCCGGGACGGGCTTGGTGACCAGGGGGCTGTCGTTGCCGAGGATCGAGAAGGTGTAGAGGTGGCGGGCGCGGTCGATGCAGTACGCCGGGGACGACGTCAGCGAGTACGCCTTGAGCCGCCACACGAACAGCCCCACGCCGGCCGGGGTCCAGCCGCCCTGCCGGTAGCGGGAGTCGGCGCTGCGGACGTCGACCGTGCGGGCCGATGTGGTGAACGGGCCGCCCGCCAGGGCGAGTTCGGAGGAGTTCCGCAGGTCGACGAGGCGCCCTCGGACGGCACGCTCGGTGCCGCCGTACAGCTTCACGGGCTGGTTGTGGGCGACCAGGCGGGACAGCTCGACGGCGCGGGCGGGCCAGCCGGTGATCTGCTCGGAGAGTTCCTCCAGGAGGTGGAGGGTGCCCTTGCGGCGGCGGTTGGCGACGGTCGCGGCCACGTCGGCGCGCGGGGCGACGGCCTCGGCGAGTGCCGCCCGTCCACCCTCGTGCAGGCCCGTGGTGAGGACGCGTTCATAGCCGGGCAGGGTGCGGTAGCCGACGAGATCGCCGAGATACGGCAGCACCCAGGGCGCCGCGGTCTCCACGAACAGATCCTCGTAGCCCTGCTCGACACCGTCGCGGACCCGGTCCAGCTGCTCGGTGATCACGGCCAGCAGCGCGCGCAGCGCCTCGCCCTCCTCGGCGTCGCGCAGCAGATGCCAGCGGGGCAGCAGCGCGGCGAGCCCGTCGGGCTCCCTGGACGTCGCCGGGGCGGTCGTCGGCTCGAACTGGACGTCCGGGGACATCACTTGACCTCCGTCAGGATCAGGGTGTCCGCGGCCCTCGGCGACAGCAGCGCGAGCTGCGCCGGGCGGATACCGCGGAAGACGAACACCGACCGGCCCTTCGGCAGGCGCCGGGTGTCGGTGATGTCGGGGTTGAGGCGCAGGAGTTCGGCGAGCGGGATGCCGTAGCGCGCCGCGATGGCACTCAGGGTCTCGCCGTCGTCGGCTCGGACGGTGTGGACCGTCTCGTCGTACGTCGCCGGGTGCGCGGGCACGCTCGTCCGCGGTGCGCCGGGGCGGGTGAGCAGCTCGGTGAGCCGGTCCGGGGTGGCGGACGCGGGGACGCCGGTGAAGACGTCGACGTCCACGTAGTCGACGCCGGGCACGGTGTGGGCCGTGGCCAGGATGTCGGAGAGCCGGGCGGGCTGCGCCAACTCCCGTCCCTCGTAGCCGAGTCGGCGCCGCAGTGCCTGACGCAGGCGCGGTTCTACGATCTCCCAGGCGTGGTCGGGAGCGACCTTCACCTTGGCCGCCACGACGAGCAGGACCAGCTCGCGGACGTCGACGCGGACCGGCAGGCCCAGGTCGCCGTACTCGGTCAGGGCGGCCCGCAGCGGCCGGAGGGTCTCCTCGCCGAGCGGCACGTCGTCCGTGCCCGCGACCGTCACGTGCACGACGCGTCGCCGCCCGTCGAAGAGCTCGCGTGCGGCGGCCCGGCCGATACCGGCGCGGGAGCGGGCGAAGTCCTCGTAGTCCGGCGTGGACACCAGCCGGTCCAGGGCCGACACCGCGAGGGGGATCGTACGGCGGGTCAGGCCGGGCCCGTCCGCGTCCGAACCGCCGGTCGCGGGACGGGGGTTGGTGACCGCGGTGACGCCGAGCGGCCGGGTGAGGGGCTGGGTGATGCGGTCGGCGGCGACGTTGGCGGCCTTGCCGGTGCCGAAGCGGTAGCGGGCGCGGACGTTCTCGTGGCCGCTGGGCAGGCGGGCGCCGTGGATGCCGTCGCCGAAGGAGACGGTGGTCCGGCCGTCCGCGGTGCTGCCGGTGATGTAGACTCGTTCGTTCGGGCCGCGTCCGGCGAGGCTGTCGACCTCGTGCCACAGCACGCCGTCGATCCGGATCTCCAGCACCGGCGTGGCGCCGAGGGGGTTGTCGTCGGCGAGCCAGGTGAGCGGAGTCTGCCAGAGCGCGAACGTCTGGTTCACCCGGTCCGAGTCGCCGCTGCCGATCGCCTCCTCGCGGCTCTCGCCGTGGGTGACCTCGACGACGTTGCCGAGGACGCGGACGGTCGCGCGCCGGTAGCGGTGGGCGAGGTCGGCGGTGAGGGTCAGCGCGGTGTGGACGTGGTCACCGGGCAGCTGCAGGTCGACGGCCGGGTCGGCCGAGGCGATGGTGACGACCTCGGTGGCGGTGACGCCGGCCACGCCGGGGATGTCGGTGCGCTCGCCGCTGACGATCAGCGTCCGCCCCGGCTGCAACCCGTCGTACAGCTGGGCCAGTTCGATCTCGTTGCCGTACACGTCCTCCGCAAGGGGCTCGTCCGCCAGGCGCAGCGGCTCCCCCGCGGCGTGCACGGTGGTGTCGCGGATGTGGGAGAGCAGGACGTCGAACTCGTCCAGCCAGGGGTCGGCGAGGGTGAGTTCGGTGCCGCGGCCGGTGATGCCGTAGTTGCTGTACGCGGCCGTGCGGACGGCGACCACCTGGGTGGTGACGAACGCCAGCTTGGCGTCACCGGGGATACCGCCCTGGGCCCCCTTCTTGGGGCGCTGGACAGCGACCCAGCTGCCGACCGTGATGCCGGTGTGGACGGAGTCGAGCTGCAGTACACGGCGGTTGATGGGCTGCGGCTTGCTGGCGATGACCACCTCGACGTTGGGCTCGGCGGTGCCCACCGTGTAGCGCACGCTCACCTCGTACTCACCGTGGGTGAACTGCTCGCTGCCGCCCGGCCGCAGCGCGACCTCCTCGGCCGTTCCGTTGTTGATGCCGACGTGGACGAGGCCGTCGTTGTCGGGACGCGACACATGCAGGGTGCGCTCGGGCAGACCCGAGTGCATCCGGACGGTGACGCCCGGCTCCTGGGAGTCGGCGGGCCGCCGGTTGAGCCAGTTCAGGTCCCTGTCCTGCCCGGCCCGGACCGACAGCTCGACCTGCCCCGGCCCCAGCGGAAAGTTCACGAACTGCGGCACAGGCAGATTCTCGGCCCGCTGATCGGAGCTGCTGCCCTCGACGTACTGGAACTCCCCCCGGACCGGCACCTTCCCCGCCGTGTCATACACGATGCGCATGCTGGTCAGCGCCGCCCCCGTGAGCGGCCAGTCCGCCGTACGAATCACCCGCCCCCGGTCGTCCTGCACCGGCTTGAGCGGAGCGGTGGCCCCGAAGGGGGCCGCGGTGACACGCATGGCAAGGAGCTCGCGGAGAAGCTGGGGCGCGCCAGGAGCGGCGGCGGTGCGCCAGGCCGGATATAGACCGGGATTGAGCGCGGAGAGCAACCGGACAGGGTCGGCGGCTCGGCGTGGAGCACTGCTCTGGGCGGGGGCGGCGGACCGCAGGGCGGGCAGTACAGCGCTCAGGGCTTTAAGAGCAGCGGCACGAGAATCGCCCCGAAGGGGCGCGGGGAACTGCGCGCTCAGCCCAGACGTCGCCGCACCCGCCAACCCACCCGACTCAACCGTCTGCGCAGGCGCCAACCCCAAGGCCCGCTCACCAAGTTCCGCAAGCACCGCCTCAAGCTGAGCAAACCACTCCGCCACGTCCTCATAAGGCGTAGCCAAAACCTGCGCCTCACCAAGCCGGGCCACCGGCTCAGCAAGCCGCCCCGCGAGCTGTTCCGGCGTCTTCACCGCACCCAGATCCGCCCGCAACGGCGCAAGAACCTGATCCTCGAAGTCCTCGATCAGCCGACTGACCGGACGCGGATTAGGAACCTCCGGAGTAGGCGGCTCATCCCCCGGCTCACCCGGAGCCGCAGGCTCGGCGATCCACCGACGTACCTCATCGACGAGTTCCTTCAAGGTCGGCGGCGCCGACTTCGGCAGCGAAATCGCCGTGATCTCATCATCACGATCGACCCGCGTCTTGGCGACAGGCAGCAACTTCCGCTCCCCACCCGCCTGTTCACCGAACACGAACAGCAACTGGTCACCGGTCTGCAGAGAGTTCGCCGTGCCCTCGACGAACAACTCCGACCGGCGCTCCAGATCCGCCGGGGTCACCAGCGACGGCCGACGCCGACGCACCTTCAACTCGTTCCAGTCCCAGCGCGCCACCAGATCACGGCTGGTCTCGAACGTCTGGGACTGCTCATCGGCGGACGCCGGCACGCTGTGGCTGCGCGCGCCGCGCGGGATGACCACCGGCAGCGTCTCGGCGCGCGGATCGCGTTCCAGGGTGTAGGCGACATGGGTGGCCGCCGCGACGCCGGGCCGCGGACGGTGGCCGACGAGCCGCCCGAGCAGCACCAGCGACCGGTGCTCGTTCGCGGTACGGACGTACGCCTCGTCGGCGATCCGCTCGGAGTGAAAGGTGAGCAGGTCACCGAGAACAGCGGTGGCGTCGAGGAGACCGATCGCCGGATCGTCGGGCGTGCGGACGGTCAAGCCGCCGAGCGCCGGGTACGCGGGTGAGGCGAGCCGGTCGAGCACGGCCGCCAGGAAGGAGCCGTACTCGCCGACGCGGTAGTCCAGCGCGGTGCGGCCGGGCGGGTTGTGGAGCGGGGCGGGGGCGAGGCGCTCGTCGTGGCCGCCGCATGCGCCGCCGCAGGAGCACGCGTCGCTCATCGGGCACCTCCCAGGGATATCGCCAGCAGGCCGTTCTCCGGCCGGTCCGGGTCGTTGTCGCAGGTGGCGATCTCCAGCGGGCCGAGCCGCAGCACGCCGTCCTCCCTCTCTCCTCGGTCCTGTTCGAACAGCCGCCGCAGCCGGGTCACCCGGACGCTCTCCACACCGGCGACCGCGGCGGCCACGGCGACCAGACGGCTGAGCCGGACGGGTTCGCCGAAGCTGAGCGCGTCGGGGTGGAAGAAGCCGCTGCGGCCGCTGCCCAGCACCCGGTACAGCTCGGCCAGGATCTGCCCGTGCTGGTGACCGGGCTTGGCACACACGGTCAGCGCGATGTCGAGCGGGACCAGCCGGGCCGGGCCGACCACGAGGTCGTGGCCGATGCGCCGGTACGGCTCCAGGGCCTGCTCGACCGAGGCGAGCAGCGTCGCCGACGGGGCGCCGATGCCGTATGCGTCGATCGCGATGTGGGCCTCCTGGAGGCTGCCGGTCCAGCGGATCTCCGCGGCGGCCCGCTGCACGCCGGGCAGGGCGGAGGCCAGGGCCGCGTAATCCTCGGCGGTGACCGCGCGCAGCCGGGTGCGGCGCAGGTCGAGCGGGGCCAACTGGCGTGCCTGCTCGACGGGTTCGGGTTCCGTGCCGCCGGTGGCGGGCAGCGGGTTGCGGACCACGGCCGCCGGTGGCGGCTCGCAGTCGTCCTGGACGACGAGGTGGTTGATGGCCTCCGCGCCGACGTTGCCCGCAGTGCCGCCGCCGAGCCGGTAGTGCAGGGCGAGGCGCGAGCCAGGGGTCGGCTTGGCCCCGTGCCGTCCGTCGCCGAAGCGCAGCGCGATACGGCCGTCGTCCTCCAGTTCGCCGACGAAGTGCCGGTCGCGGGAGCCGCTGTCGAGCAGATCGCGGCGCGGCTCCCACACCGTGTCGTCGCCTTCGAGGGCGCGTACGGCGGGCAGCGCGCGGCGCGGATCCTGCGCGAGCCCGGCGGTCGCGGAGCCGCGGAGCACCGGCTCGTCGGGGTGGAGCCCGGCCGCGTACGACGGACCCCAACTGTGCGCGATCTCCCAGGCGATGTGGCCGCCGAGGACCGTGCCCGCACGGGCCCGTGCCGCGAGCACCTCGACGCGCTGGAGCTTGGCGTCGAGCAACTGGTCGCTGCGGTACAGCAGTTCCCGCAGGGCACGCACCGGATGCAGGCGGAGTTCCAGACGCTCCAGGATCTTCAGGCCGTAGACGACGGCGAGTTCGGCGATCTCCTCGTCGCCGAGTCCGTCCTGGTCCCGGGCGCTGCGCCACAGTTCGACGAGCCGCTGCCGCATCCGCCCGGGGATGGCGGCGATCCGCTCGGCCTGGCCTGCGGACACGGTCCGCGGATCGGGGAAGGGGACGGCCTGGGTGACGGGCGTACGGCCGAGGACCGGCCGGAAGCGGGGCCGGATCCCCGGGTAGACGGACTGGGCGAGCAGCGTGCGCAGGGCGGTGGCCTGGGCGTACGCGGTACCGGGCACGACGCGCTCATGCCGCTGCCCCGCCCGCTCCAGACCGAGTCCGGCGCGTACGGTCGCGGCCTCGCCGACCACCTCGAACAGCTCACGGACATCGTCGGGCGTGAGCGCCTGACCCTCTTCCGTCTTGTCCGTGAGGGAGTTGATGAGCCGCGCGGGCGCGTTGCCTTCCTCGCGGTCGTGGCAGCCGAAGGCCGGGGGGTCGCAGGGGGCGACCACGGCGGGCTCCTGCGGCACGGTGACCGTCTCGGGGAGTCCGGTCAGGGTGCGGCCGTGATCGACGAGGACGACATTGCCGCGGGCGAGGCTCACGTCCTCGACGGGCAGGCAGTCGCGTCCGCCGCGTGTGGTGAGGCAGAGCGGGAAGCGCAGGGCGTCCTCGGCGGCCCAGGTGACCTCCAGGACCGGCTGGTCCTCGATGCGGTCGACGGCCGGGGTGACGGAGGTGAGGCGTACGGCCTGACGGTGGGCGGGGTCCTGGTCGCCGGGGGTGCCGGTGCGCGGGCCCTTCACTTCCTCCAGAATCAGCAAGTCGCCTGGTTTCAGGTCGAGTTGGCGGTCCCGGCAGGTCTCCGGGTCCTGCCACTCGTCCCTCAGCGTGGCCGACGTGGCGCCCTTCGGCAGGGTGCACACCTCGCCGCCCCAGGTCCACAGGCGGATCGCGTTGTGCGCGACCCGCAGCTCCAGCGGGTCGACGGTGACGACCGGTTCGAAGACCTCCACCGAGCCGCGCTCGTCGAGGTCGCCGAGGTCCACCTCGCCGATGACCGTGCCGGGTTCGGGGCGGTCGTGCGGGTCGAGGGTGCGGACGTCGACGGAGGCGAAGCGGTAGGTGCCGGGGGCGAGCGTGTGGTCGCCCGCGGTCTCCACGGCGACGTAGGCGCGGGCCGTGCAGCCGTCGTGCATCGCGTAGTCGATGAGGCGGACATGGCGGCGTACGGAGACCCGGCGGCGCGCGGTGTCGAGATAGGCCTCGGTGGCGACCGCGTCCTGCTGGTAGCTGATCTGGTCGCCGGTGTACGCGAGCAGCTCGACGAGGGTCACCCCCAGGTCGGCGGGGTTGCGCTCGACCCAGTCGGGGGTGGTGAGGGCGAGCCGGTCGAGGAGGAGCTTGCGGATGGTGTCGTAGTCGCGGGCCGTGTAGTCGACGACGGGGGCCGCCGGGAAGTCCGGGGCCTCGTCGCCGTCTTCCTTACAGTCGAAGGGAGTCGGGCAGTCGGGCCGGAAGGCGAAGGTCGCGCTGTGGTAGCGCTGGTCGAAGCCGCGGTAGGGCTCCGTGCCCGGGCGTCCGTACGGGTCCGTCTCCACGAGGGCGAACCGGTAGCGGGAGGTGTCGCCGGCCCGGTCGAGGGTGACGTAGAGCCGGTCGTCGAGCTCCGGGTCCTCCTCGCGTTCGACGCTGACGTCGACGGCGGTGATGCCGGTGATCCGACGGCCGCCGTCGATCCGGACGTTCTCCGGGCCGAGGCCGTGCGGGGCCTTACCGAGGAAGGTGACGGTGAGCAGCAGCCCGTCGTCGCTCACCTCGACGGCGTCGACTCCGTTGAGCTGGGCGGCTCTGACCTTGGCGCGGCGGGGAGTTGTCGTGTGCGTCATGCGGTGGCCCTCCCTTCGAAGACGTCGTCGCGGCGGGTCCCGTCGGAGCGGAGGGCGTACGACAGGTACACGCGGACGACGTGGTCCTCGCTGACCACGTCGAGGGATTCGACGTCGATGAGGTCGCCGAGCCACCGCTGGAGGGAGGCCTGGACGGAGAGTTCGAGTGTGCTCATCAGCTCCGGGCTGTTCGGCGCGAAGACCAGGTCCAGCAGGCCGCAGCCGAAGTCGGGGCGCATCACGCGCTCGCCTGGGCTGGTGAACAGCAGCTGCTCGATCAGGTCATGGACGTGCTCGCCGTGGCGGGCGTGCGCGGTACGGCCGCGGCGGTCGGCCCGGAAGGGGAACGCGATGTCGGTGCGGGGGCGGGTGCGTGGGCTCATCGTCGGCTCATCTCGCGGTTCGTGGGACGGCTGCTCGTGCGGCGACTCGGCCGGGTGGTCGTGCAGCGACTCAGTCGGCTGGCCGTGCGGCGGCTCGGTCGGCTGGTCGTACAGCGACTCGGCCGGAGGCTCATCCGCGGGCACGTCCGGTGGCTCATCCGTCTGCTCAGCCGGCGGCTCATCGGACGGTGACCTTGCGCTGCGCGGTCTGGACGACGGGCGGGCCCTGCGGGACGAAGGCCGCCGTGAGGCACTGGGCCGCGGAGGTGTCGAGCAGCACGGGCGCGCCGTCGACGGTGATGCCGGTGCCGCCGGCCGTCCAGCGGACCGTCACGCAGGGCGTGGGCACGCCGTTCACGGTGTGCGGGCAGCCGGTGACGACGTAACTGTGGGCGGCCGTGGCGACGGCGGCACCCGCGATGCGTACGCCGCCGGACGGTGAGCTGGCGGCGGTGACGCGGCCGCCGTGCGGGCAGCCGATCACGGCGTTGGCGTCGAGCAGACTCCCGGATGTCCCGGACACGTTCTTCCTTCCCCCGGTTCTTATCGCTTGGACGCGATGGTCAACTGGCCCTCGTTCACGTCCACTTGGTTTCCGCGCAGAATGACCTCCGCGCCGAGGCCGTTGGAGATCACGATGGTTTCCTTGGTGATGCGGATGTACGCCCCGCCCTGGGCCTGCAGCAGAATCCCCTGATCGGGGCCCGGTGGGTCGCTCATCACGATCTTGTGCGCCTCGGGTGTCTGCACCACGACGGGCTTGGCCTGCGACGCCGGCTGCACCAGACGGCGGGCATCGGGCGGCAGCTCGCCCTGTTCCCCGTACCAGCATCCCGTCCACACCGGAAAGCTGGGATCGCCCTGCTCGAACTCGACCCACACACCGGCCCCCGGCGCCGGCACCACGAACTGGCCCGCCTGCGGCCCGGTGAACGGCAGACAGGGCAGCGCCCAGGTCGACGGCTCGTCACCCAGGACGTCAGGTACCTCGACAGTGATCCGGCCGATGTGCAGCGGATCGTTGTTGTCCACGACTCGGCCGCGGAACTTGCCGAGGTAGCGATTGCTGGGTGCCGCCATGTGAACTGCTCCTGGTCTGACTGGTCGTGATGGTCGGTTCGGGGGATCAGGGCCTGACGTAGGCGCTGCGCGCTTCGAGTCCCTCTCGCGACAGCGTGAAGTTCTGCTGGAAGGACCCCTGCCGCAGGATGTGCGTGACGGACTTGACGAAGTAGTCGCCGTCGTACGTACGGCCCGACCCGCGCACACCCACCAACTGGCGCGGCTGCAGGATGTAGCCGTGCCGGTTCACGTCGAGCGAGCCCGAACCGGAGACGACGTCGGCGGACACGGCCGCGCGCGCGAGGAGTTCGGCCTCGGCCTGTTCGCGCTGGTGCTTGGCGGTGCCGGAGAGGGTCTTGCGCCTGAGGGCCGGGGTGGGGCGTTTGCCGAGCGGCGGGCGCAGCGGACTGATCGGCGGCTGGGGCAGGAGGGTGGACTGCCGGGTGCCGGGGTCCTGCCAGCGGGCCTGCGGCTCCTCGCGGGCCGTCCCGTCGTAGGCGAACGTGAGCTGGTCGACGGTGGAGTTGGCGTCCATGTTGACGTTGAGGGCGTGCTGGCGGATGCCGAGGCGTACCTCGGGTCCCCAACGGGCCGAGGACTGGCCGGGGTTGGGGCCCGGCTCCAGATAGAACGTGTAGCCGTTCGCGCGGGCGAGCTCGTTGATGTACTGCAGATCGGTGCTCGTCTGGTAGTGGACGCGGAGGTCCTGGTGCGGCGGCTGGCTCACCTTCTCGGTGTAGACGTCGGGCCGGATGCCGTAGTCGGAGTAGCGGCGCAGGATGGCGAGGACGCGCTGGGACGGAGGGAGGTTGGGGTAGCGGTCGGTGCGCTCCTCCAGGTCCATCAGGAGACTCAGGTCCTCGCCGGTGACGGTGAGCGTGGAGTGCCCCGGCTGGTTGCTGGCCCCGACTTCCTGGCGCACGACGAGCCCGTCGAAGAGCACCTCGGGGGTGCCGCGGACGGTGACGGTCACGATGAGCCGCGTCTTCGGGTCGAAGAAACCCTCGGGCAGGAGGGTGCGGCTGATGAGCCCGTTCTTGGTGAGGTCGAAGGCGAGCTGGAAACCGCTTCGTTCGCCGGCGGTGGCGGTGATCTGGGCGGAGAGCAACGCCTCGGCGACCTCCGCGGGCACGGGCTTGGCCAGCTTCGGTCCCATGTGCAGGGTGATGTGAACGGGGCCGCGACCCACGGGCAGTTCAGCCACGCCGGACTCCCTGCGGCCCCTGCGGGAAGTACCCGGCGAGCGGCACGTCGACCTCGCGACCTGGCTCGTCGGTGAGTTCCTGCGGGTCCAGCACCGGGTTGGCGTCGGCGATCTGCCACCACTGGCCGGGGTCGCCGAAGTAGCGCTGCCCGAGCAGGTCGGGGCGCTCGCCGGTGCGGACGATGTGCGTCTGCGTGTCGTCGCCCGCCTCCTCGATCGGAGGCAGCAACCGCCGCTTGGCGTACCGGACCTCGGTCCCGTCCGGCAGCCGGTGCACGCCGATCTCGGCATCGTGGTACCGGCTCGTCCGGGGGTACGGGTGGGCCCCCGGTATCGCGTCAAGCGCGTTCTCGTACGGCTCGATCTCAGCCATGGTTTTCGCCCCTCAGCCCCTTCCCACTCCGATGCCGGCGGAGCCGAGCCCCAGCGACCCGATCCCCGCGGTGCGCGCGGCGGCGGCGAGGCGCTCCTTCTGCGCGAGATGCGCGTAGTACAACTCGGCACCCGGGTGCCCCAACGGCAGATCGCTCACAGTGAGCACCTTGAGCCCGATGCTGAGCGAGGCCCGGATCGGGTTGAGGTTGACATCGAACGCGGACTCGTTGATGGACAGCTCGGTGAGCCGCACGGGCATGACCCTCTTGCTCCCCCAGGTGAAGAGAGTGAGCGGCATCTCGATCGGAGAGATCTCGATGGTCCCCTTCTGCGACTGCCGGCTGGCTTCGCGGAGTTGGGAGGAGGTCGGCTGCACGAGCATTTCGAGCACGGCCAGTTGGGGGTGGATGCCGTCGGGTGCGGCGATCTCGAACTGGTCGGTGGCATCGATCTCGGCGGTGAACTTCCAGGTCTCCTGGGCGGGGCCTTTGAGCCGGAGAGCCTCGTTTCTGTCCCCGTTGCCACTGCCTCCTCCACCGGAATCACCGCTGCCTCCTGCGGACTGAGGCGAGAGGCTGCGTTCCAGGGTGTCGGGGTTGAACTGGAGCACGATGACGCGTTGGGGGGTGCCTAGTTCGGGGTCGACGAGGACTATTCCGGAGCGGATGGGCTTGGGGATGTCGGCGTAGCGGGTCACAGGCGGGCCTCCAAGCGTGCACGGAGCGGCTCGTAGTCATATTCGGGGAAGAGCGTGGGAAACGTCTCCAGCATCGTTTGGAGGTTGCTGCCGACTTCCTCCAGCCAGGAATCCCTGAAGTCGACGTCAGCGAACAGGTACTGCCAACCTGTAGTGCCTTTAGTTGCCAACACGGTTTCCAGATAGCCGCTCGGGCTCAGATTCAGTTTCTGAAACATGCGCTCAGTCTTGCTGTAGTACCACATCTCGAAGGGTGGTTCAGCAGACAGCCGCACGCCTGCCACCGCGCCCATCCCGCTTTGCGACAAAGAATCGATGGCGCGAAGTTCGGAGAGGATCTTTTGACGGCGAGGCTTCAGGTTGACATCCGTCGGCACGTATTCCGGGTGGCTTGCTGAATCCACTGTGCTGTGAAGCTGAAACTCCCCGCCAAGTGCCTGATGGCCTTCGCTCTCCCACAGGACGTGAACTTCCCGAGGAACGAAAAATTGGTGGTGAAGTGCGGATTCCAGGTGCAGCCGCCCGTTTTCGTCGAGTTCGCGAAGGGCAAGGTCCACCTCCTCAGACGTTGCGGCCGAAGGGGAGACGTACTCGTACTCGATCCGGACGTTCACCTCCTCCCTCAGTTCCCGCACCGCTCGAAGGAATCGCCTTTCCAGGTCGTCGGCGTCTTGCATGGCAGCCCTTTCGCGATCCTTCATGTCATACTCGCCAGTCGATTTCTTGTTTCTTTTTCGCCAGTTGCCGCATTATTTCTTCGATTATTCTGTCCGAGGGCTTCTTGTTCTCCCGCTGCTGCTCCCGAAGGTATTTTCTGACCGAGCCGAGGTTCGTGTAGGTAGGCTTTTCGACCTTCGTCTCCGACTGCTCGAACGTCCCGGCTATGTGTCGCGCACTCCGATTCGATATTTTGAGCCGATCTCCGAGAATCTTCTCTCCCGCAGAGTTGATGTGAATGCTGTGTTTCTCGTCCGGGTCCGGCTGAGGAATTCCAGGGGCCTCGTAGGTGTGGGATGTTTTGGGTTCCCAGTGCTCGGGCAACTTTCCCGTAAGCTCTGGCCGTTTCTTTGTGTATCCGCCGTAAGAGGCGCTGATTCGATCGGGGAATCCGGGGAAGTCGGAGTGGTTGAAGTCCGCCTCGGCTTTGTACCAGATCATCCTGTGCTTGGCGTTCTTCCCACTTCCTCTCTCCTCATCCGACTTATCGATGATGGAATCGTGTGCCCACTTCTCGATTTCTCGGTGGAACAAGTCATTGGTGCGGTGGCCTCGCGCCGGCACAAGGTTATTCGCCCCGTTGTGCCCGCCAAGACCCTTCGAACTCCCACCCGGCAGGAGGTGCATCTTGACCCACTCCGCACCCTTCCCGAGGCCATTGTTGGCAATGTACTCCCACCCCAGCGGCTGCTTCCTGTTTTTGTCCGGAACCTGGCCCTTCTTCTTCATCGTACTGTCGAGGAATTTTCCTTCCATGGACTTACTGGAAATATTCGACCCGGTGTTCTGCACCTTGTCGTAGTCCACGCGAGTGAGCTTGTCGTCGACTCGACCGGGAGATATATCCGGCGAGGGAAATTGTTCGGGGTGAGTGCGGTCCTGATTCGCCGGCGTGTTCACCCCGTGAATGCCGCTCATCGCCGCGGGGTTGAGCGTCCCTCGCACTCCGAAACTTTCGCCCCCTGTCTTGTAAAGCCCGGTCAAGCGGTAATAGTCCTTGAACTCCGCGAGGGTCGATATGTGATTCGACTCCGCCAACCCCTTGTCCAGGAGTTCTTGATCGCGTGGCCGGATCTTCGCGAGAATCTTCCTCAGGCGATCTTCCTTGTCCTTATCCTCCTCTTCCTTCCGCTTGTCCCTCTTTTCTTGCTTCGGGTCAGTCTTCGACTTATCTCCGTCGTCTCCTTTTTGCTTGTCCTCTTCGTTCTTCGGCTTGCCGTCCTTGCCCTTGTCCGTGTCCTTTGGCTTGTTGGATTCCTGGTCCTTCGGTTTGCCCGGAGGGCCATTTTCCTTGGGCTTGCCCGGCGCGTCCTTGTCCTTGGGCTTCGGGTCCTGCTTCGGCTTCACCGGTGGAGTCGGCTTGGTGTCCTGCTTGTCCTTGTCCGGCTGCTGGTCCTTGTCCTTCGGATTGCCGTTCTTGTCCTTGGACGTGGGAGGCGTCGGCTTGGTCGAGTTGTTGCTCGGGGTGTTGTTCTTGTCCTCGGTCTTGTCGTTCTTGTTCGTGGGGCCCTTGGGCCTCGTGGGCCTGGGGGACGGGGCCTGGGTGTCCTTGGGCTTGGCCGGCGCGTCCTGGTCCTTCGGCTTGGTCGGGCCGTCCTTGTCCTTGGGCTTGCCGGGAGGCGTCTGGCCCTTCGGCTTCGCAGGCCCAGCCTGGTCCTTCGGCTTGCCCGGCCCGTCCTGACCCTTCGGCTTGCCCGGCCCGTCCTGACCCTTGGGCTTGCCCGGCGTGTCCTGACCCTTCGGCTTGCTCGGCGTGTCCTGGGGCTTCTTCCCCGGCGGAGTCGTGGAGGTCTGCGTCTTGGCCGGAGTGGACGAGGGCGGCGCGCCCTTGTCGCCGTCCTTGTTGGGCCCCTTGTCGTCCCCGCCCTGCCCGTCCTTCCCCTTGTCCGTGCCGCCGCCCTTGTCCTTGCCCATATTGGCGGCGACGCCCTTGAGCCGCGTGCCGACCTTCGACACGTACTTGCCGATCCCGCTGAGGATCAACTCGTAGGCCATTTCAAGGAGGACCACGATGCCCGCCGCGATCGCCTTGGCGAAGAGGACGCCCGCGCCGCCCTGGCGTACGGACTTGAGCCAGGTGATGACCGCGCCGATGGCCTTGAGGATCTCGCCGAGCGAGCCGATCGCGGCCTGGATGGCCTCCAGGATGGCCGCGCCCCAGCCGGCGCCGGGGATCAGCTTCGCCAGGACCTTTGTGATGACGATCTCGCCGATGATGAAGGGGAGTTGAGGGACGATCGCGTCCCATACCTCCTTGGCGATCTTCTCTAGGGTCCAGCCGCCCTTCATGAGCTTGTTCCAGACGGCTTCGGTCAGGCCGGTGATCTCCTTGACCTTGTCGTTGAACCACTGCTTCACGGCGCTCTTGACCTCGTTGAAGAGGTGGTTCTTCGCACCGTCGTACGCGGAGTTCTTCGCGCCGCTGAGCCAGCCGCCGGGGTCCGAGAGGATGTCGACCAGGATCATCATGAACTCGCCGAAGGCGGCGATGAATTTCGTCGCGAAGTCGAGGACCGCCTTGAGGGCGTCCTTGCAGGCCTTCAGGACGTCGAGAAGCATCTTCTTCAGGACGTTCAGGATGTCGCTGAGAAGCTTCGCGATGGACTCCAGCAGATCCTTCATGATCTGCTTCAGCGCCGCGGCGAGCTGGGTGACGAACGCGAGCGCCGCGTTGATCAGGTCCGTGATGAACTTGCGGATACGGCGGGCGATTTCGATGACCGCTTCCACCAAGGACGTGACGAACTCGATCAGGTCCTCGATGAACTTCTTGATCATCTCGACGATGCCCTCGCGGGCCGCGTTGATCCAGCCCTCGACCGTCTCCTTGAACTTCTTCAGGGCCCCGATGATCGCTTCACGGGCGTCCTTGATGATCTTGACGATCTTGTCCCGCAGCGCGATGAACTGTTCCTTGATCCAGTCGAGCGCCTTGGACAGCCAGTTCTTGGAGTCGTCGGTCTTCTCTTCCTTCTTCTTCTCCGCGTCCTCCTCGGCCTTCTCACCCTTGTCCTTGACGTCCTTGTCGCTGGTCTCCTTCTCCTTCTCGACGTCCTTGTCGGTGTCTTCCTCTTCCTTCTTGACGTCTTCCCGGACCTTCTTCTCCCGGTCCGACTTCTTCGTGCCGAGCTTCTTCAGCTCGTCGTCCTGCTCCTTGGTCCAGTCGGAGCGCTGCTTGTCCACGTCCGTCAGGACGCCCTCGCGCTTGCCCGTCTGCTCCTTGGTGTTGGACTGGACTTCCTTGTCGACCTGCCGCTTGTGCTTCTCCTGGGACGTACGGGTGTCCTGGGTCTTCTTCTCCCGGCCCTTGCCCATGTCCTGGCGGCCGTCACTGAGCGCCTTCTTGAACTGCGGCTTGCGCTCGTGCTCGGCCACTTCCGAGGCCGCTTCGGGTGGTACGGCACCAGTGCTCGCACCGCCTCCACCGACGCGCGACTTGCCGCCCTGCTCGGCCGGCACCTTCCCTTCGAGCCGTTCCTTCGGCGCGTCCGGATAGACCTGGTCCTCGCCCATCTTCCGACCGGCGTCGTCGGCCCCGGTCTCGGCGGCCTCCTGGCTCTTGTCGTCGGTGTTGCCGCCCTGCTCCTCGGCCTTGTCGTCGGCCTGGCCCTGCATCTCCACGCCCGGCGCAGTACCGTTCTGCGCCTGCTTCATGGCCTCGTCCTTGGTCGGCATCCCGGCGAACTGCGCGGCGAGATCCTCCGCCGTCACATCGAGGCCGATCAGGTCGCCCGCCCAGCCGAGGGCATAACCCGCCATCATCCCGACCTGGTCGAAGAAGTCGGGCTCCTCCATCTCCTCGGCCTCGATCTTGCCCTCGGGCTTCTTCTCGCCCTTGACCTCGGCCTTCTCGTCCTTGGCGTCCTCGGCGCGCTCGGCCTTGTCCTCGTTGTACTGCGCCGCTTCCTCGGCGTCCGGCTTGCCGTGCAGGGTCCTCGGGGCGCCGGTGGGGCGGTCCATGGCGGGCGGCTTGGACGCCAGTTGCTTGTGCTCCTTGCCGACGTCCTTGTCCACAGCACCGCCGACACTGTCCATCGCCTCGACGGCTTGGTGCGGCTTGAGGTTCGACGCGGTGGCAAGGCCCTCCTCGGGAGAGCCACCGGAGAGGTCCGGCGCCGCCTTGGACGCCTTCTTCACCTTGGCCGCGGAGGCCTTGCCCCCACCCGTGGAGCCGCCCTTCGAGGCGCCGCCGCCACCGCCGCGTGCCGGCGCGGGAGTGGCCCGGGAGCCGGAGTCGGCCCCGCCCCCGGAGTCGGCCCCGCTCTCCGCCTTGCTCTCCGGCTGCGGAGCCTGCTCCTTCGGCTTCTCCGTCCGCGCTTCCTGGGCCCTCGGGCCCGGCTTCTCCGTACGGGAGGAAGAGGGCGACTCCGTACGTGAGGCTGAACTCGCCGTGTCCGAGCCGGAGTTGTCGCTGCCTGAAGGCTGGCTGGAGGTCGAGCCGGACGACGGTGTCGTACCCGTATCGGCCGAGCTGTCGGAGTCGGTCGTCCCGCCGCCGGACGCGGACCCGTCCGAAGTGCCGCTCCCGCCCTGGTCCTTGGGCCCCTTCGACTCCTGCGGGCCTGGGGACTCCTCGGCCTTCGCCGCTCCCGTTGCGCCCTCGTCGGAGGCGCCCTTCTCCCCCTCGGCGCCCGTCTTGGCGGTGCCCGACGGGGGCTCCTTGGCCGAGGTGTCGGAGCGGGACTGGGCGGAGTCCTTGTCGCCGCCCGACGCCTTGTCGCCCGGCCCGCCCGCGGTCGGCGTGCCCTTCTCGTCCTTGGCGGCCTGCTCGGCCGTACCCCCGCCGGTCTCCTTCGAACGGTCCTTGGCCTCCTGCGTGTTGGCCTCGGCGGCGACCGGACCCGCCTTGGGGTCGTCGCCCTGTTTGGGGTCCTTGGAGGCCACGCCCGGTGCGGGCTTCGGCTCGGACTTCTCCTCGGGGTCGAGCTCGCTCTCCGTACGGCGGCTCTGCTCCGCAGCCTCCTCCTCGGCGCCCGGCACAGGCGGGGAGTCGTCGGTGCCCGGGTCGTCCTTCTCCGCCGCCGCCTCGCGCTCGGCGTCCTCCTCGTCCTCCTGCTGACGCTGTGCCTGCACCTTTTCGGCCCTGGTCGGCGGCGGGGCGGAGAAGGAGGGAGTGGTCGGGGCGGAGTTCCCGGCGGACTCGTCGATCTGGTCGGAGGTCGGCACGTTCGACACGTCGAGGTCCTGCTCGGGAAGGAAGTCCTCCGGCCTGAGTTTGATGTCCCAGGCGCTCTGCTCCCCGCCACCGACCTCCACCTCGGAGTCGCCGCCCTGGCCGGGGGACTCCTCCCGCTCCTCCTCGCCCTCCTGGTCCTGGGCGCGGGCCCCGTCCAGCGTGCCGGCACGGCCGGGGAACCCGTCGTCCTTCGCCATGGCCGTGGGGCTGCCCTCGTCGCGGCCGGGCGCGTCCTGCTTGGCGGCCTCGGTCGCGGCGGCGCTCTCGCGGGCCTTGGCGGCCTCGTCCTCGGCGTCCGCGCGCGGGCCCGCCGCATCCTCCTGGCCGGCTTCCTTCTTGGCCTTCTCCTCGGCCTGCTTCGCTCCGGCCCGGTCGCCGTCCTTCCCGCCGCCCTGCTTCCCCTTGTCCTGCTGTTGCCCCTGCTGTCCGCTCTTCTCCGCGCCGGACTTCTCGCCCTGCTTCCCGGCGGCCGGCGCTCCGGCCTTCCCGCCGGCCGCGGTCTCCTGCTGCCCCGGCTTCTGTTCGGACTGCGCGGCGGGCGAAGTGGGCTGCTGGCCATCCCCCTTCGGGCTGGAGGCGTCCCCGCCCGTCCGCGGGTCGGACTCCTTGTCGTCCTCCGCCTTCCCGGCGTCCGCGCCCGGAGTGCCGCCCTGCGGGACGGTGCCGCCCGCGTTCTCCGGCGTACTGCCCGCGGCGGGAGCGGTGTCCCCGGACCCGGCCCCGTCCACCGACTGCTTCTCCGGGCCGGGAGCGGGACCCGTCCGCTCGGTGCGCTGCTGCTCCTCCTGGGCGGCCTCCTGCTCCCTCTCCCGCTCCGCCTTCACGTCCTCGGCGGTGTCCTCCTCGACCTCCGGGGCGAGGAGGCCCCGCTGCCGGGCGGTGGCCTCGCTCTCCGCCTGGCCGTCCACCTCGATCTCCGTGACCAGGTCCACCACGAAGTCGTGCTCGGAGGTGAGCAGCCGGTGCTCCAGCCGGTCCAGTACGCGCTCCTGAAGCTCCTCCGAGAGCGGGGCCAGCGAGGCGCGGACGCGCTGAGCGCTGTCCGTCGGGTCGGAACGGAGCGACCGGATAACCGTGTTGGCGAGGCGGTCGACCAGCGTGGCGGGGTCGAGGTGCTCGAGCCGATTGCGGTCGGCGTGGACGGTGGTGTAGCGCATCCACGCCGGAGTGCTGGCCTCCGGGGCGACCTCGGGTGCCTGCTCGCCGCGCGCCACGGCCTGGGCGGCGTCCTCGGCGGCGCGCTCGGCCGCCTCGTGCGGCGCGCTGACCTGGCCCAGGTCACGGCCCGCCGCCAACGTGCCGCTCGCGAACGGGTGTTGGATCGTGTGCAGCAGCTCGTGCGCGAGAAGGGCACGGCCCTGTTCCGTGCCCGGCTGGTACTGGCCCTCGCCGAAGAAGATGTCCTGGCCCACCGCCACCGCGTCCGCGCCCAGCATGCCGGTGAGAGCACCCGCGTCGCGGTCAGTGTGCAGGCGTACGGAGCCCAGGTCGTGGCCGAGCTGCTCCTCCAGCTCCCGGCGCACACCGGCGTCGAGCGGCTGCCCGGCCCCGCTGACGATGCTCTTCGGCTCCGGCGCGCGGTTCTTCGCCGCGCGCTCCTTGCGTTTGCGGCGGCGCTCGGCGGCGGCCTGCTCGGCCGCCTGGGAGTCCTGAGAGGCGGAGGTCGTCATCGCGTCACCTCCCCACGGCCCGAGAGCCCCGCGTGCACCGCGCGGGCCAGCTCCTGGCCGAGACGGCGCGCGGACAACCCGGCGGGCATCGGGGGCAGTCCCGACACCCCGTCCACCGACACGGCACCGTCCGCGGCCAGCGGCACCCCGTGTTCCCGTACGAGACGGGTCAACTCCCGTTCGAACGACGCCGATACGCGCTGCGGATCCACGGACGAGCCGAAGCCGTCCAGGACCAGCTCGCCGATGTCGACACGGATCTCGCGCGGCTCCGGACGACCGGCCGCGCTCTGTCGATCTGGCCTGTTCACACCCATCCGCGGACCTCCGTCGGCGTCAAGGAGCGTTCCAGCTTGAGGTATTCGGTGCGGGCCGCGGCAAGCAGGTGCCGCATCTGCAGCCGGTCGCCCTCCTCGGCGGCGAGGAAGGCGCCGGACAGGGCGATGTTGCGGATCGAGCCGCCCGCGGCGGTGAGTTGGGCGAGGAGTTCGGGGTCGATGCCCTTGGTGGGGGTCTGCGGTGGCAGCACACGGCGCCAGATCTCGGCGCGTTCGTGCTCGGCCGGGAAGGGGAAGTCGACGACGAAGCGGATACGGCGCATGAAGGCCGTGTCCAGGGCCTTCTTCATGTTGGTGGTGAGGATCGCGAGGCCCCGGTAGGCCTCCATCCGCATCAGCAGGTAGCTGACCTCCAAGTTCGCATACCGGTCGTGGCTGTCCTTGACCTCGCTGCGCTTGCCGAAGAGGGCGTCGGCCTCGTCGAACAGGAGGAGGGCGCCGCCGCGTTCGGCGGCGTCGAAGACCTTGCGGAGGTTCTTCTCGGTTTCACCGATGTACTTACTGACCACCTGGGAGAGGTCGATGATGAACAGGTCCAGCCCCAGCTCCTTGGCCATGACCTCCGCCGCGAGCGTCTTGCCCGTGCCGGAGCCGCCCGCGAAGAGGGCGGTGACGCCGAGCCCACGGCGCAGGGTCGCCGCGAACCCCCACTCCTGGTGCACGGTGGCCCGCTGCCGCACATGCGCGACGATCTCGCGCAGCACGCTCGTCTGCCGCTCGTGCAGGACGAGGTCGTCCCAGCCCGCCTCGGGCTCGATGCGGCGGCCCAGGTCGTCCATCCCGATCCGGGCCTCGTTCAGCCCGGCCCGCCAGGCGAGCCCGGCGGCGTCCAGCTCGTCCTCGCCGGGCAGATCACGGCGTACGGCGGCGGCGGCGGAACGTACGACGTGCGGCGGCAGCTGGAACTGCGCGACCAGGGACCGCAGTTGCCCCTCCTCGATGTCGACGACGTTCTCGAACGCGCCTGCCCACAGACGGAGTTGCTCCTCGTCGTCCAGGCGCGGCACGGTCACCCGCTCGCCGCGCGACCGGTCCGTCTGCCGCGGATCGTCGCTCGACACGACGACGGGAACGGCGGCCCCGGCCAGGAACGCGTCGGTGGCGGCATGCTGGTCGCGGTCGAGTTCGCCGACCTCCACGAGCAGCGCGGCGGGCAGCAGGATCGCCTCGCGCTGCCACAGCCGGGCGAGCCGGTCGCGCTCCGCCGCGTCGGTGGGAATGTCCTCGGCACTCATCGCGTACAGCCCGAGGCCGGACCGCGCGGCCGCGGCCGCCGCGATCTCGGCCCGGCTGCGCAGATCGCCGCCGACCACCTCGACGAGCATCGGCGCGTCCGGGCGGGCGGCGGTCGTCCAGCCGCCGGCGACCCGGCTCGCGGCCAGGTCGTACGACGGCGGCATCTCGTCCGGCACCGGAGTGCGGCGCAGCTGGCCGTGCAGCCGGGCGTCCAGGTAGGGCGAGCCGAGCAGGAAGTGCAGGATGCGTTCGTCGAGCCGCAGCCGGGACAGCGTGAGGCGCGAATCGTCCTCCAGTTCCACGATGCGCCAGCGCCGCAGCGGCGCGACCGGGGTGAGGGCACTCCAGTGCGGTTCGGCGAGCGCGGCCAGGGCGAGCGAGAAGGTGGGGTACGCGCGCTCCGGATCACCGCTCGCGGCGGCGCACCGGGCGGCGGTCGTGGGGTTCAACTCGTGGGCCGCGGTAAGGAGTACGAGGTCCCGTTCGAAGGGAGTGAGGCCGAAGCAGGTGACGAGTGCGTCGAGCGGCGCGGTCGCGGGAGCGGCCGGGTCCGGTGCGGGGGTGACGGCGCCGCCGCCATCGCGGGAGCCGTCATCGGAATCGGTCTGCGGGGCCGTGCCCCGCCCGGCCGCGCGCGCCGCGTGGGCGTCGACACGGGCCAGGACACGCCGGATCTCCGCGGTCAGCGTCGGGCTGCCACCCGGTGCGTCCGCTGTGCCCGTCTCGTACGTCCCCATGTCCTCACCTGCCCCGGTTGTCCCCACGCCGCCTCAGCTCTCCGCGCCTTCGGGGCCGCCTGCCGGAGAGGAGCCCGAACCCGAAGAGGATTCCGACGACGAGTCCCCGGACGTCACGGCCCCCGTGCTCTTGGCCGCGCCACGCGCGGACTTGCCCGCCTGCGCCGTCTTCCCGGGCTGCGCTTCCTTACGGGCGCGAGCAGGCGCCTTGGCGGCGGCTTTCGCGGGCGCCTTCGCAGGTGCCTTCGCGACTGTCTTGGCCGGCGCCTTCCCAGGCTCCTTCGCCACGGACTTGGCGGGCGCCTTGCCGACGGCCTTCGCAGCCGCCCCTTCCCCGGAAGCCCCGCCCTCCGCAGGAACGGGAACAGGCGCGGGCGCCGACGCACCGCTCTCACCCTCCCGCGGCGCCTCCGCCCCTCCCGGCGGCACCGGCGCCCCCGGCGCCCCGAACGGCAGCACCCGTGCCGTGTGCCGCTCCACCGGCTTCGGCGGGGTCGGCGTCTCGCGGCCCTCGATGAAGACGAGAGCCGCCTGGTACACCACCGACAGCGAGTACGGGGTCTGGTGCAGCATCCCCCACAGCTTCGACGTCTCGTCGATGTCCATCACTGTCGGCGCGAACCGCACCCGCTGCGCTGCCTCGGCGAGATCGCTGCCCGCCAAGTAGGGCCGCTCACCGGCCTGTTCGATGACGTCCTTGGGCAGCACCGGGATCTCGTGCAGCGTGCGCACCACGGAGCCGATCAGCCGCTGGCCTACCAGCTCCGTCTCCTCGCCGTACGCGCTGATCACGAAGTGCAGGTCCAGTGCCGCGGCGGGCCGCTTGAGCAGCGTGCCGTCGGACGCGCGGGTCGGCAGGTCGTTGTTGCGCTGGGAGGTGTTGGGCGTGACCTGGTACAGGAACACGGTGATGGTGGGGTCCGTTGGCGGATCGGCCGGCGGCTTGCGCGGCTCGACCTTGACGGCCATGTCGATCTCGGGCTGCAGATTGGCCTCGATCAGCAGGGCGAGAGCCTGGGTGACATGGGCGAGGGCAAGTGCGTTGCTCATGACGTCGGTTCCTCGACTCCTCGGTTCCCGCTGGTCTCTTCGCTACAACAGCTACGACGGTTACAACAGCTGCGCCCCCTCCCGCTCACTCGCGCCCCCGCGCCAGGTAGTCGGCGAGGCTCACGGTCGCGGCCTGCCGGGGCGTCGCCCCGGGTCGCGGTCGGGTGCCGTTCGCGGCGGACGCCGCCGTGACCTCCAGCCGCCCGATCTGCACCTGCACCACGTGCTCGGCCGCCCGCCCCGGCCGCCGTGCCGCGGCCTGCCGTACGGCCTCGCGGGCCGCCGCCGTTT
>NZ_JBFALC010000018.1:0-146544 GCF_040656035.1 Streptomyces sp. NPDC050211 | reverse complement strand
CCCTGTTCGGCCTGGTCCTGTTCTTCCTGCTCCGCTCCAAGACCCTCGGCTACGGCGCCGCGTTCGTCGCCATGATGTTCGGCTTCTACCTCGCCTCCACCGGCGCCTCCGAGCCGATGAACGAGCTGACCGCCGCCGTCGTCGACGCCCTCGGCAAGATCTAGGAGGCCAGCCATGCACGACCACGCCCCCGCCCTGCGGCCCCACACCCCGTCCGCCGCCGCGTACGACCCGGCATCGCTGGAGCTGTACGCGCCCGCGCCGGCCGCCGTCGAACTCGCCGCCGAACGCGGCCCCGTGGTCTGGGTGCCCGACGCCTACGGCCGCATGGTCCCCATGCCCAAACACCTCGCCCCGCCGCCCATGCCCATCCCGGAGCCGCGCGACCTGACCCCGCTGCCCCTGCTCGACCCGATCGCTCAGCGCTTCATCGGCGCCGGGATCGGCGGCGGCGCCCTCGCCGCCGGGGTCGGCTGGGCAGTGGGCGAAGTCATCAGCGCCGCCGCCGGATTCACCTCCGGCGGCGCGATGTGGATCGCCCTCGCCGTCCTCGCCTGGCGCATGCCCATGCGCGCCATCAACGCCGGGCGCGGCAGCACGGTCAACATCCGCAAGGCCGTCATCAAGCGCAACCACTTCCACGGCTGACCAAGGAGGACCCACGTGTTCAACGAACCGCAGCCCGATCCCATCTCGGATGCCCCTCTGGACATTGCCCCGCGCGGCTTCATCGGCAACAGGATGCAGCGCGCAGCGCTGCTGGCCGAACTGAAGACCGCGGGCGTGGAACTGGGCGCGTACGACCGCCTGATCGTGGACTGGATGGGGCAGTGGGACTACCCCACCGTGGCCACCATGGCGAGCCTCATCCGCCGCGCCGCCCACCACAACCCGGCCTGGCAGCACGCCCGCACCGCCGTCGACTGGCTGAACGACCACAACGGCACCGACGAGCAGGAAACCACCCTGCGGCTGCTCAAGCTCACCGAAGAAGCCGGAGAAGCGGCACAGGCCTACATCGGCATGCGCGGCCAGAACCCCCGCAAGGGCACCACCCACACCGCCGCCGACGTCACCGCCGAACTCGCGGACGTGATTCTTACGGCCATGGTCGCCATGCACAGCTTCACCGACGACCCCGAGTCCGCGCTGAACGCCATCGTGCGTGAGCGCGCCCGACGGCTCGCCGCACTGCTGGACACCACGCCCTTCTAGCTACGCCAAGGGCGGCCCCCACGTCTCGGCAAAGATCCGGGGCCGCCCTTGTCCCCCAGCACCCTGCAACAGGACTGGAGACACCCAGCATGACCCAACTCACCGACCATCGGCGAGACCGCGGGCCCGCCACGGCTGAGCTGATGCGCACCGCGCTGGAACTCGCCGCGCACGGCGTGCCGCCGCTGCCGCTGCGCGCCGGGAAGGTGCCGTTCGGCAACTGCCCCCGCTGTGCGGGCGGCGCCTGCGGCGGCCGGCCGAACATGAAGAGCGCGGGCCCCTGCCAGTGCCCGGCGCCCTGCCACGCATGGGCCGCCGCCACCCTCGACCCCCGCGTCCTCACCTCCCCCACGTGGGCCGCGGCCTGGCGTGAGGCCGTCGCCATCGGCTACCACCCCGGCGGCGCCGGGCTGACCGTCGTCGACCTCGACACCCCGGCCGCCGTCGCCTGGGCACGCCAGACGCTCCCCCGCACCCGGACCGTGCCGACCACGCGCGGACAGCACTGGATCTACCGGAGCGTGATGCGCTCGGCCAACGCCGTGCGCCCCGGCGTCGACATCAAGTCGCACATGCAGTACGCCCGTTGGCTCGGCCACGGCACCGGCCGCATGCTCGACCTGCCGTCGGCCGTACGCGCCCTGATCGTGAAGGAAGACACCACCCCCGCCCCCCGGAAGGTGGTGTCTTCCACCCCCCGCGCCCCCTGGAGCCGCCACGCTGCCACCGGCTGCGGCCACACCGAAGGTTTCGTACGCACCGGCCTCGACCGCGGCCTGGCCCTCGTACGCGCCCGGACCGAATCGGGCGCGGGATCACAGGCCTTCGGCGTGGCCCGGTTCCTCGCCGTCCAGCACACCGCATGCCCCGGCCCGTGCGGGCTGGAAGCCCTCGGGGAAGAGATCGTGGCCGCTGCCGTCGCCGTGGGTGTGCCGGAGGACTACGCCCGCCGCGCCGTCACCAACGGCCTCAACACCGGCCAGGGAGGCGAATCATGATGCCCCGGCCCGACATCCCTGCCGACGGCCCGCAGGACGCCGTGCAGGCCGCGCCACACACGGCCGTGGGCGAGCCGACAGGCGCCGCCCGTCAGGGCGTCCCCATTGCCCTTCGCTCGGACCCGCATGCGGAAGAACTGCCCTCACCGTCCAACCCGTTGGCCGTCGCCCGACGTCTCCTGCCCGACTGGCAGACCGACGATGGGCACCTTGTGTGCCGACGCTGGCGAGCGTCCTGGATGCGCTGGACCGGCACGAGTTGGCGCGAGCTGGACGAAGCGCAGGTACGCAAGCACATGTATGAGCGCCTCGAACACGCCGTCTACCAGGCACCCGCCAAGGACGGGCAGACCGAGGAACGCGACTGGGCCCCCACAAAGCAGAAGATCAGCAACCTTCTCGACGCCCTCGGCTCCATCACCCTGCTGTCCACGGACCTGGACGCTCCCGCTTGGCTCGACGCCAACGGCGACGCGAGCGAGCGGGACGACGGGCCGATCGTGGCGTGTGAGAACGGGCTGCTGCGCATCCGGGACAGGGCGCTCCTGCCGCACAGCCCCGGGTTCTTCAACCTGGTGTCCGTCCCGTTCACCTACGACCCCACAGCGACCGCGCCGACCTGGGAAGAGTTCCTGGGGAAGATCTGGCCCAATGACCCCGACGCGATCCAGTCGCTTCAGGAGTGGTTCGGCTACGTCCTCTCCGGCCGCACCGACCAACAGAAGATCCTTCTCATGGTCGGTCCGTCCCGCTCTGGCAAAGGCACTATCGCCCGTGTGCTGAAAGAGCTGGTCGGCAGGGAGAACCTTGCCGGGCCCACGCTCGCCGGGCTCGGCACGAACTTCGGGCTGTCCACCCTGGTGGGCAAGCCGCTCGCGGTAATCTCCGACGCCCGGCTGTCCGGCAACGACAACAGCCAAGTCGTCGAACGGCTGCTGACCATCTCCGGGGAAGACACCATCGACGTCGACCGCAAGTACCGCGCGGTGTGGACCGGCAAGCTCCCCACCCGGCTGATGATCCTGTCCAACGAGCTGCCGCACTTCGGCGACTCCTCCGGCGTCATCGCCCGCCGCTTCGTGGTGCTCAACATGACCGTGTCGTGGCTGGGCAAGGAAGACCCCGCCCTGTTCGACCGGCTCGTCACCGAGATGCCCGGCATCCTGAACTGGGCCTTGGACGGGCTTGCCCGGCTGGAGGCCAAGGGCAGGATCACAGAGCCAGCGTGCAGCCGGGAAGCGGTCACCACCATGCAGGACACCGCCTCACCCACCAGCGCGTTCATCCGCGAGCGCTGCACCACCGGGCCCACGTGCAGCATCCCGGTAGACACCCTGTGGGCCGTCTGGCGCGAGTGGGCCGAGGACAACGGCGTGAAGGCCATCGGGACCAAGCAGATGTTCGGCCGCAACCTGCTCTCCGTTGTCCCCCAGCTCAACCGCACGCGTCCCCGGGACGCCTACGGCCGGCAGGTGGCCACCTACAACGGAATCACGCTCAGCCAGTCCCACCCACATCTGGCTGAGTCGTGACTCATCGCGTCTCACGCCCCCTCGAACCCTCGCTGAGTCGCGATGAGTCACGACTCAGCGCAATGTCACTCCAGCTCGCCCCGGGCACCGGCCCCGTCTTCAACCCCGAGGAGACGTCTCGGATGAGTACCGCCATACAGGCACTGAGCCACGCCATCGACGCCCCCATCGGTCGGCTTCTCTACACCCCCGAGGAAGCCGCCGAGGTACTGAGCTACGGCCGTTCGACCGTCTACGAGCTGATGGCCGAAGGAGTCCTGAAGTACGTCAAGCGCGGCCGTTCGCGCCGTATCCGCCGCAGTGACCTTGTGGCGTACGTGGACAGTCTCGAACCCGTCACCAACTGATCAAACCGCAGCCGAGGCGGCCCCGGACCGAACGTCCGGGGCCGCCTCTCGCATGGAGGAACATTGAGCCCCCGCAAGCCGAACATGGAATCGTCCATCTACCTGGGCAGTGACGGTTGGTGGCACGGCCGCGTCACGATGGGCGTCAAGGACAACGGAGAACCGGACCGACGCCACCGCCGAGCGCGGACCCAGGCGGAAATCAAGCGCAAGGTCAGGGAGTTGGAAGCTCTCCGCGACAAGGGCCGCGCGCCCAAGGCCGGACGCAAGCCGACCGTAGAGCAGTGGATGAACACGTACCTGACCGACATCGCATCCCTGAAGCTCAAGCCGCGCTCCCTGGACGACTACTGGTCCAAGACCCGGAACGACATCATCCCCGGCGTCGGCAAACACCGCCTCGACAAGCTCGCGCCGGAGCATCTGGAACGGATGTACCGCGCCATGCTCGATGAGGGGCACGCCCCGTCGCACGTCGTCAAGGTGCACCGGATCCTCTCGCGTGCCCTGAAGATTGCCCACCGGCGCCGGATCATCGGGGAGAACGTGGCCACTCTCGTGGACCCGCCGACAGTCGACGAGACCGAGGCGAACCCGTTCACGACCGAGCAGGCGAAAGCCTTCCTGGAAGCCGCGGCGAAGCGGCCCACCTTCATGCGGTGGTGCGTGGGCGTCGGGATGGGCTTCCGGCAAGGGGAAGCCCTGGGGTTGCGATGGGCTTACGTCGACTTCGACGCGGAGCTCTTCCACCCCCAGTGGCAGCTTCAGCGCCTCACCTGGCGCCACGGCTGCCAGGACGCCCGCGCGTGCGGCGCCCGCCTCCACCGCTTCGACCCCTGCCCGCCGGACTGTCGGACGCACAAGAACTACAAGCGCGGGTGCCCCAAGCCGTGCCTGAAGGACTGCAAGAAGCACGCCAGCGCGTGCCCCGAGCGCAAAGGCGGTGGCCTGGTCTTCACCCGCCCCAAGACCAAGAAGAGCACGAACCCCGTGCCGATCCCGCCGCCCTTCATCCCGTACCTGCACGAGCACAAAGCACAGCAGGAAGAAATGCGGGAGGCCGCGGGCGAATCGTGGCAGGAGCATGATGCGCTCTTCACGCGGCCGGACGGCCGTCCCCTCGACCCTCGCGCCGACTGGGAGGAGTTCAAAGACCTGCTCGCTGAAGCGGGCATCGACGACCGGCGCCTGTACGACGGCAGCCGCCACACCGCCGGCACGATCCTGAACGAACTCGGGGTGGACATGCCGACCATCATGGAGATCCTTCGGCACACCCAGATCAGCCAGACCCGGCGGTACGTGAAGGGAAGATCACACCTCTCGAAGGACGCGATGCGCCGCATGGGAGACCACTTCATGCCCCGCCCTGAACCCACAACTGAGACCAGGACTGAGACCACGGACCGCCGCGCGGCACGCGCGCAGCGTCGCCGCCGCATCCGCTGAACGCAAAAGCCCAGCTCAGACACTGTCTGAGCTGGGCTTGGAGAGAGCCGCCTTCGGGATTCGAACCCGAGACCTACGCATTACGAGTGCGTTGCTCTGGCCATCTGAGCTAAGGCGGCGCGCTGTCCGCACTATGGTGCGATCAGCAACGTCGGTAAGTCTACACAGTTTCGGGGGGTGCTCCGTACCGGCCCCGGGCCGCCCGTTCCGGGGCCGGTGGGGTGGGCTAGGAGCAGCGTTTTCCCTTTGTGGGAGGGGTGCCGCGGAGCAGGTAGGCGTTGATCGTGGAGTCGATGCAGTCGCTGCCGCGGCCGTAGGCGGTGTGGCCGTCGCCTTCGTAGGTGAGGAGGCGGGCGGAGGAGAGCTGGCCGGCCAGGGCGCGGGCCCAGCGGTAGGGCGTCGCGGGGTCGCGGGTGGTGCCGACGACGACGATCGGGGCGGCGCCCTTGGCCTCGATGCGGCGCGGTACGCCCGTGGGTGCCACCGGCCAGTACGCGCAGGGGAGGGTGGCCCAGGCGAGGCCCTCGCCGAAGACCGGGGAGGCCTTCTCGAAGGTGGGGAGGTTCCTCTGCACCTCCTCGGGGGTGTCAAAGGCGGCCGGGAGGTCGAGGCAGTTCACGGCGGCGTTGGCGAACATCAGGTTCGTGTAGCGGCCGTCGGCGCCACGCTCGTAGTAGCTGTCGGACAGGACGAGCAGGCCCGCGCCGTTCTTCTCCTTCATCGCCGAGGTGAGCGCCTCGCGCAGCTGCGCCCACGCTCCCTCGTCGTACATCGCCGCGATCACGCCGGTGGTGGCGAGGGACTCGGTGAGCGTACGGCCGTCCGCGTCGCCGGTGGGGATGGGCTGCGCGTCGAGCTTCGTGAAGAACGCCTTGAGGTTGTCGCCGACCTTCGCCGGCGCCGTGCCCTTGCCGCCGAGCGGGCAGTCCGGCTGCTGCACGCAGTCCTTCGCGAAGGACTGGAACGCCGTCTCGAAGCCCGCGGTCTGGTCGAGGTTCAGTCGGCGGGCGGGCAGCGACGGGTCCATCGCGCCGTCCAGCACCATCCGCCCCGCCCGGTCCGGGAAGAGGCCCGCGTACGTCGCACCGAGGAACGTCCCGTACGACGCCCCCACGAAGTTCAGCCTCCGGTCCCCCAGCGCCGCCCGCACGATGTCCATGTCCCGCGCCGCCTCGGCAGTCGAGACATGGCGCAGCAGCTCGGGCGAGTCGCTGCCGCAGCCCTCCGCGAACTTCTTGTACGCGTCGACGAGTTGGGTCGTCTCCCGCTCGTCGTCGGGCGTGGAGTCCGTCCGGGTGTACGCGTCCATCTCCCGCCCGTCGAGGCATTCGACCGGCTCGCTGCGGGCGACCCCGCGCGGGTCCACCGCCACCATGTCGTAGCGGGCACGGACCTCCGCCGGGTAGCCGACACCGGCATACGCCTGCAGGTAACCGACCGCCGAGCCGCCCGGCCCGCCCGGGTTCACCAGCAGCGACCCCAGACGCTTGCCCGGTCCCGTGGCCTTCTTGCGGGCGACGGCGAGTCCGATGTCGCCGGCGTCGGGCCGGTCGTAGTCGAGCGGCGCCTTGATCGTCGCGCACTCGAACCCGGGGACCCCGCAGCCGCGCCAGCCCGGTCTCTGCTCGTAGAACGGCGAGAGCGCCGCCGGCGTCGCCCGCGGCAGCGCGACCAGCGCCGCCTCGGCCGCCGTACCGGCCGACGTCGTCGCACCACCTCCGGAGGAGCAGGCGGAGGCGAGCAGGGCGACTGCGGTGAGGAGGGCGGCAGCAGCGGTGGTGGTGCGGGGGGTGCCTGCCGTGTCCGTGGCGTGGCGGGCGGAGGGCTGGAGCCTGGGCTCGGGCTTGGGGCTCCGGTTGGTTGGTCGGGAGGCGCGCCTGATGTGCATCCAGCGAGCGTAACCCTGCGCGGTGGACTGGTTGCTGTGCGTGCAGGGTGTGGCTCGCAGGTGTGCAAGTCAGGTCTCGGTCGGATGCGGGTCGGATGCGGATCGGCTGTCGGTCGGAGACAGGTCGTACGAAGGTCCGACGCAGGTCCGACGCAGACTGGCCGACGATCGGGCCTGCGGTGCTCCCGTACGGGTACGCGTCCCGCCTCGGACATGTGCTGGGCCTTCCACGTACGGGTACGAGTTCCGCCTCGGCCAGGTGCGGGGCCTGTCCCGCACGACCGCACGTCCCGCCTCCGACGGCTGCTGCAGTTGTGCCTCGTACGAGTTACGTCGTCAACACACCGGCCGCCCCCGCATGTTCGAGGTCGCCGGACCGCTGCCCGTCAGCCCGCTCTCAGTGCCATCGTCATCGCCTCCACGGCCAGCAGCGGGGCCACATTGCGGTCGAGGGCGTCTCGGCAGGCGGCGATGGCTTCGATGCGGCGGAGTGTGGACTCCGGGGAGCCGGCGCGGGCGAGGCGCTGCAGGGTGTCCTCGGCGTCGGCGTTGGCGATGGCCACGCGGGAGCCGAGCTGGAGGGCGAGGACGTCGCGGTAGAAGCCGGTGAGGTCGGTCAGGGCGAGGTCGAGGCTGTCCCGCTGCGTACGCGTCCGGCGGCGCTTCTGCTTGTCCTCCAGGTCCTTCATCACGCCGGCCGTGCCTCGCGGCATCCGGCCGCCCTGGGACGCGCCCATCGCCGCCTTCAGCTCCTCGGTCTCCTTGTCGTCCCTCTCGGCGGCGAGCTGCTTGGCGTCCTCTGCAGCCGCGTCGACAAGCTCCTGGGCGGCCTTCAGGCAGCCGCCGATGTCGTCGACCCGAAGCGGCAGCTTGAGCACGGCGGCCCGGCGCTCGCGTGCGGCCGGGTCGGTGGCCAGGCGGCGGGCGTTGTCGATGTGCCCCTGGGTGGCGCTGGCCGCCGCGGCGGCGACCGGGGGCTCGATGCCCTCACGTCGTACGAGCATGTCGGCGACGGCGTCGACCGAGGGCGTCCGCAGGTTCAGATGGCGGCAGCGGGAGCGGATGGTGGGCAGCACGTCCTCGATGGAGGGGGCGCACAACAACCACACCGTGCGGGGGGCGGGCTCCTCGACGGCCTTGAGGACGGCGTTGGCCGACTTCTCGTTCAGCCGCTCGGCGTCCTCGACGAGGATGATCTGCCAGCGGCCGGTCGCCGGCGAGGTGAACGACTTGCGGACGGTGTCCCGCATGTCGTCGGCGAGGATCTGCGTGCCCACGGCGACCACCGTGCTGACGTCGGCGTGCGTGCCGATCAGGGTCGTATGACAGCCGTCGCAGAACCCGCAGCCGGGGGCTCCGCCGAGCGCGCGGTCGGGGCTGACGCACTGCAGCGCGGCGGCGAAGGCCCGCGCCGCCTGGATGCGCCCCGCGCCGGGAGGGCCGGTGAACAGCCAGGCATGCGTCATCTTGGACGCCTCGGGGGGCGGCGCGCCCGTGGCCGCGGCGGTGACCAGGGCATCGGCATCGCGAGCGGCGGCATCGAGCTGCGCGCTCACCTTCTCCTGGCCGACCAGGTCATCCCATACGGTCATGGGTCACCCCGCCCTTTCGTCACGGTCCGTGCTGTGCCCTCCATTGTGGGGGGTGGCACTGACAACGGGGTTCCTGAGACGGACGAGACGGCCGCGATAGTCGAGACGGCGGGACCGCCGAGACTGCCGGGACGGCCGCGATAGCCGGGACCGCCGAGACGGCTGGGATACCGGGACCGCCGGGAGCCCTCCTCGGGACGGCCTGCCCGCCAACCGAGCTCAGCGCCGCCGACCGCGCCCCCCACCCCGCTCGTCGTCGAACTCATCGTCCTCGCGCGGCCCCAGCAATTCGTCCGCCAGCGTGGGCAGATCATCCAGCGGCGTCTCCTCGGCCCAGTCGGACCGCGTCCGCCGCCGAGGCGTCCCTTCCGCATCGACCTGGGGCATCTCGCGCGTACGGTCCTCGGTCCCGTCCGGCCGCGCCCCCGCCGACTCGTCCCGGAAGAACCCCGGTGGAACCCGGTCCGCCGGATCTTCCCCCTGTACGGGAGGAAGTACCGCGGTCTCGTCCGCCGCACCGGGCGGCACCTGCGGAAGTACCGCAGTCTCATCCGCGGCACCAGGCACCACCGGCGGCAGCACAGCCGTCTCGTCCGCAGCCCCAGGAGCCACTTCGGGCTTGGGCAGCTCAGCCGTCACCTCGGACTCGCCGACCCCGGAGGAACCAGCACCGGCCTCTCCGGAAGAACCGGCCTCCGAAGCACCGTCCTTGCCGGTCCCACCCTCAGCCGCATCCCCCCGCACCGGCCGCAGCACAGCCGTCTCCTCAGCCGACCGCCCGCGCGCAGCTTCCTCCGGCGTCACAACCGGCGTAGGCACCGTCACCGCGTCCGAAGCCGCACCACGCGCCGCGTCCGAAGCCGCACCCCGCGCCGCGTCCGACGTCGCACCGTGCGTCGCTTCCCGAGCCCCACCGCGCGCCGCATCCGAAGCAGCACCCGGCGCCGATTCCCGAGCCTCACCGCCTGCCGCACCCGAGGCAGCACCCCGCGCCGCTTCCCGACTCCCACCCGGCGTCGCCTCCGAAGCCCCACCCGGCGCCCCAGAAGCCGTCTCCTGCCGAGGCCCCGCCTCCGCCGCAGCCGCCGCCTGCTCCGCCAGTCGGCGTGCTTCCTCGGCTCGCAGTAGCGCCTCCTCAGCCTTCCGCTGCTTCTCCAGGCGCCGGGCCTCCGCCTCGGCGCGCAGTCGGGCCTCTTCCTCGGCCTGCTTGCGCCGCCGCTCCTCCTCGGCCTTGCGGCGGGCCTCCTCCTCGGCGCGCGCCTTCTCCTCGGCGAGGAGCCGGACCCGCTCCTCCTCCGCACGCCGACGCGCTTCCTCGGCCCGCAGCCGGGCCTCCTCCGCCTGCCGTTCGGCCTCGCGCCGCTGCGCCTCCTCCAGCTCGCGCCGCTTGCGCTCCTCCTCCTCGGCGCGCAGCCGCTCGAGCTGTTCCTGGCGCTCGCGCTCCAGCCGCTCCTCCTCGGCCTTGCGGGCGGCCTCTTCCTCGGCCTTGCGCCGGGCCTCCTCCTCGGCCTTCCGGCGGGCCTCCTCGCGGGCCTGGATCTCGGCCTCGGACAGCGGCAGCATCTGGTCGAGCCGCGCGCGGACGACGGTCGTGACGGCCTCGGGCTCCTGGCCCGCGTCCACGACCAGGTACCGCCCGGGGTCGGCGGCGGCCAGCGTCAGGAAACCGGACCGCACGCGCGTGTGGAACTCGGCGGGCTCCGACTCCAGCCGGTCCGGCGCCTCGGTGAACCGCTCGCGCGCGGTCTCCGGCGAGACGTCCAGCAGCACGGTCAGATGCGGCACCAGCCCGTTCGTCGCCCACCTGTTGATGCGGGCGATCTCGGTCGGGGACAGGTCACGGCCCGCCCCTTGGTAGGCCACGGACGAGTCGATGTAGCGGTCCGAGATGACCACCGCGCCACGCTCCAGCGCGGGCCGTACGACCGTGTCCACGTGCTCCGCGCGATCCGCCGCGTACAGCAGCGCCTCCGCCCGGTGCGACAGCCCTGCCGACGACACGTCCAGCAGGATCGACCGCAGCCGCTTGCCGACCGGCGTCGCGCCCGGCTCGCGGGTCACCACGACCTCGTGCCCCTTGGCCCGGATCCACTCGGCGAGCGCCTCGGCCTGGGTGGACTTCCCGGCACCGTCGCCGCCCTCCAGGGCGATGAAGAAACCGGACGCGGCGGGCACCGTCTCCGGGTCGTCGCCGCCGAGCAGCGCGTCCCGCAGGTCCTTCCGCAGCGGCACCCCGGAGCGGTCGTCGACCTTGGCCAGCACCAGCGCGGCCACCGGCAGCAGCAGCGCGCCGACCAGCATCAGCGTGAACGCGGCGCCGCCGTGCGCGAACACGAACTTGCCGTTCTCCAGCCGGTGCGGCCCGATGAGCGCCGCCACCAGGGGTGCGATCACCGCGCCGAGCGCCACGAAGACCCGTACGACCGCGTGCAGATGCTCGGTCGTCCGCCCCCGCCGGTGGTCCTCGGCCTCCTGGTCGAGCAGCGTGTGCCCGGTGTTGGCGGCCACGCCCGCCCCGACGCCGGCCAGCGCGACGATCAGCAGCACCGTGGTCAGGTCCGGCACCAGCCCGGCGGCGAGCAGCGCGACCCCGGTGAAGGCGATGGCCAGTGCGAGCAGCCGACGGCGCGACAGGGCGGGGAGCACCGAAGGCGCCGTACGGATGCCGACGACGACACCGCCGGTCAGCGCGAGCACCAGCAGCCCGTACGTCACCGGGCCGCCGCCCAGGTCCTTGGCGTGCAGCACCGACACCGCCACGGCCGCCGCGATCGCCGCGGCCACGGCGGCGCAGGCCAGCACCAGCAGGGGCAGCGCGCCGGTGCGGCCCCGGTCGACGCCGGCGCCGCTCTTGGGCCGGCGCAGCCCTTCGAGCGGCGACCGCGCGCGCGGGGTGCGAGTGCCGGGCAGCTCCAGGAAGGACAGCACGGACAGGGAGGCGGCGAAGAGACCGGCCGCCACATACGAGGCGAGGGCGGCCTGGTGCTGCCCGAACCAGTCGATTCCGGCGCCCAGCAGGTTGTTGAGCAGGCTCGCCGCGATGAGCGCGGCAGCCGCGAGGGGGATCGCCACGAAGGTCGTACGGATCGACAGGCGTCGCAGGGCGTCCAGGTGGTCCGGCAGCGGGCGCACCGTCGCCCCCTCCGGGGGCGGGGCCGGCAGCAGCGCGGGCGCCGCGCTCTCCCGGCACACGGTCCAGAAGCGCTCGGCGACACCGGTCACGAAGACGGTCACCAGAAGGACCGCCAGCGCGTCGTCCGGCATCCAGTCGATCCACAGCGGCGCGACGATCAGCAGCGCGGCCCGCAGCCCGTCCGCGCCGACCATGGTCCAGCGGCGGTCGAGCGGACCGTCCTGGGACGTCAGAGAGGTGAGCGGGCCCAGCAGCACGGCCCCGAAGAGCAGCGTCGCGAGGATGCGCACGGCGAAGACGGTCGCCACTGCGAACGCCACGCCCCGGTAGCCGCCGCCGAACGAGCCCTCGGCGATGGCCACCTGGAGGGCGAGGACGACCAGCACCAGCAGCGCGAGCACATCACCGACTCCGCCCACGAGGTGCGCGCTCCACAAGCGCTTCAGCTGCGGTTGGCGCAGCAGAGCGCGGACGGCACGCTCGCGGGAATCCGCTACCAGGGTGTCGTCGGGGGCCGGGTGAGGGGCCGTTGGCTGCTCGGCTCGGGTCATGCATTCAGCCTATCGGCAGCCACCGACAGCCCGACGGGCCCGTCCGAACGTGCGCGCGCCCCGACACCAAAGCGTTGCCGGAGCGCGCGTTTTGCGAAGCAGAAGTGAAGATACGGACGCTCACACGACGCGCGGTGAGCCTCAGTCCCCCGCCGAATCAGTCATCCGCCGAAGACGCCGCCGAGTTCGAAGCCGTCGCCTTCTTGGCCGCCGCCGTCTTCGCGGCCGTCTTCTTCGCCGTCGTCGTTGTCTTCTTCGCCGCGGTCTTCTTGGCAGCCGTCTTCTTGGCCGGAGCCTTCTTCGCCGGGGCCTTCTTCGCGGCCGTCTTCTTCGCCGTCTTCTTGGCGGGCGCCTTCGCCCGCTTCTCGGCGAGCAGCTCGTAACCGCGCTCCGGAGTGATCTCCTCGACGCTGTCGCCGGACCGCAGGGTCGCGTTGGTCTCGCCGTCGGTGACGTACGGTCCGAAGCGCCCGTCCTTGACGACGACCGGCTTCTCGCTGACCGGGTCCGTGCCCAGCTCCTTGAGCGGCGGCTTGGCAGCTGCGCGCCCGCGCTGCTTGGGCTGGGCGTAGATCGCCAACGCCTCTTCGAGGGTGATCGTGAAGAGCTGGTCCTCGGACTGCAGCGAACGCGAGTCCGTGCCCTTCTTCAAGTACGGCCCGTAGCGGCCGTTCTGCGCGGTGATCTCCTGGCCCTCGGCATCGGTGCCGACGACACGCGGCAGCGACATCAGCTTCAGCGCGTCCTCGAGCGTCACCGTGTCGAGAGACATCGACTTGAACAGCGAGGCCGTACGCGGCTTGACGGCGTTCTTGCCGGTCTTCGGGGTGCCCTCGGGGAGCACCTCGGTGACGTACGGGCCGTAGCGGCCGTCCCTGGCGATGATCTGGTGGCCGGTCGACGGGTCGGTGCCCAGCTCGAAGTCGCCGCTCGGCTTGGCGAGCAGCTCCTCCGCGTACTCGACACTCAGCTCGTCCGGGGCCAGGTCCTCGGGGACGTCCGCGCGCTGGTGGTTCTCGGAGTCCTTCTCGCCGCGCTCGATGTACGGGCCGTAGCGCCCGACCCGCAGCACGATGTCGTTGCCCACGGGGAACGACGACACCTCGCGCGCGTCGATCGCGCCCAGGTCGGTCACCAGCTCCTTGAGGCCGCCGAGGTGGTCACCGTCGCCGTTCCCGGCGTCGGCGGCGCCGGCCGCGTCGCCCTCGCCGAAGTAGAACCGCTTCAGCCACGGCACGGCCTGCGCCTCGCCGCGCGCGATGCGGTCGAGGTCGTCTTCCATCCTGGCGGTGAAGTCGTAGTCGACGAGCCGCCCGAAGTGCTTCTCCAGGAGGTTGACCACGGCGAAGGAGAGGAAGGACGGGACGAGTGCCGTGCCCTTCTTGAACACATAGCCGCGGTCGAGGATCGTGCCGATGATCGACGCATACGTCGACGGGCGGCCGATCTCGCGCTCTTCGAGCTCCTTGACCAGGCTGGCCTCGGTGTAGCGGGCCGGGGGCTTGGTGGCGTGCCCGTCGACCGTGATCTCCTCGGCGCTGAGCCCGTCGCCCTCGCGCACCTGGGGCAGGCGGCGCTCGCGGTCGTCCAGCTCGGCGTTCGGGTCGTCGGCGCCCTCGACGTACGCCTTCAGGAAGCCGTGGAAGGTGATCGTCTTGCCGGACGCGGTGAACTCGACGTCGCGGCCGTCGGCGGCGGTGCCACCGATCTTCACCGTGACGGAATTACCGGTCGCGTCCTTCATCTGGGAGGCGACGGTCCGCTTCCAGATCAGCTCGTACAGCTTGAACTGGTCGCCGGTCAGTCCGGTCTCGGCAGGTGTGCGGAAGCGGTCGCCCGAGGGGCGGATCGCCTCGTGCGCCTCCTGCGCGTTCTTGACCTTCCCGGCGTACGTCCGCGGCTGCGCCGGCAGGTAGTCGGCGCCGTACAGCTGCGTGACCTGGGCGCGGGCGGCCCCGATGGCGGTGTCGCTCAGCGTCGTGGAGTCCGTACGCATGTACGTGATGTAGCCGTTCTCGTACAGCTTCTGCGCGACCTGCATCGTGGCCTTCGCGCCGAAGCCGAGCTTGCGGCTGGCCTCCTGCTGCAGCGTCGTCGTACGGAACGGGGCGTACGGCGAGCGGCGGTACGGCTTGGACTCGACGGAGCGGACGGAGAACTGCGTCTGCTCCAGGGCGGCGGCCAGGGCGCGGGCGTTCGCCTCGTCGAGGTGGAGGATGTTCGCGCTCTTGAGTTGTCCCAGGGAGTCGAAGTCGCGGCCTTGCGCGACCCGCCTGCCGTCGACGGTCTGGAGGCGGGCGACCAGCGACGACGGGTCCGACGAGTCCCCTGCGCGGCCGGTCGCGAAGGTGCCCGTCAGGTCCCAGTACTCAGCAGAACGAAACGCGATGCGCTCGCGTTCCCGCTCCACCACGAGCCGGGTGGCGACGGACTGGACACGGCCGGCCGACAGGCGCGGCATGACCTTCTTCCACAGGACCGGCGAGACCTCGTAGCCGTAGAGACGGTCGAGGATGCGGCGGGTCTCCTGGGCGTCCACGAGCTTCTGGTTGAGTTCGCGCGGGTTGGCGACGGCGGCCTGGATCGCGGCCTTGGTGATCTCGTGGAAGACCATCCGCTTGACCGGGACCTTGGGCTTGAGCACCTCCTGGAGGTGCCAGGCGATGGCCTCGCCCTCGCGGTCCTCATCGGTGGCGAGGTAGAGCTCGTCGGAGTCCTTCAGCAGATCCTTGAGCTTCTTGACCTGGGCCCTCTTGTCGGCGTTGACGACATAGATCGGCTCGAAGTCGTGCTCGACGTCCACACCGAGGCGGCGGACCTCGCCGGTGTACTTCTCCGGCACCTCCGCGGCGCCGTTGGGGAGGTCGCGGATGTGCCCGACGCTCGCTTCGACGACGTAGCCGGGGCCGAGATAGCCCTTGATCGTCTTCGCCTTGGCAGGCGACTCGACGATGACGAGTCGGCGGCCGCCGTGTGCGGTGTCGCTGGTCGGGGACAACTTCGCTCTTCTCTCCGGTCGACGCTGGGGTCACTCCCCAGGCCTTGGTTCCCGGGGTCGGGTCATGCTGACGCTGCGGAGTGTGACGGTACATCCCGCCCCCGTGTCAAACGGGAAAAGCCCGCAACGGCCACTCGAACGGTAACCCGACTCCCGCCATTCCTGCCGCCCGGAGTGCCCACCGGCCTTTTCGAACCTATCCGGAGGACGACCTCCTTATTATCGAAGTCCCTGTCCCCGGGCGGTTCTCAGACGCGGGTGAAGCACCACGTGCCGAGAATCAGCGCGATCACCGCGGCAATGGTCGCGAGGGTCGCCGATGCGACGGGGCTCACACCGTGGGCGACGGGTTCGCGATGTCGTACGCGCACGGCCGTCCACACCAGCAGTCCGCTGCCGAACAGGGCGAACACCACACCCGCGAAGATCGCCGGTCCGCTCTCCATGGCCCTTTGTGCCCCTTTTCTCCCGTTCACGCGTGCCCAGTGCCGGGAGGCTGACACGTGCGGACGGCGACCCGGCGAACCTCAGGTGAACGAGGGACCGACGCGGCCGTCCCTGCTTCTGGCTCATTTCATTCGGTTCCGGAACAAATCCGTGCCCACTGACCGCAGGCCTCGTCCCTACGCCGGATCGAGGAAGCCCTGTTCCACCAGCAGCCGGATCTGCGCGGGCGTGCGGTCGCGCAGCAAGACGGGGTCCTCGCCCATCAGTTGGGCGATGGCATCCAGAATGCGGCCCGCGCTCAGCGTGCCGTCGCAGACGCCCGCGAAGCCCGCGCCGACCGTGTCCACCTTGGTGGCCCGGCGCATCCCGCGGTGCTGGCGCAGCACCACGTGCTCCGGGTCCTCGGCGCCGGGCAGCCCGACCTGCTCCTGGACGATCTCGGCACCGAGCCGGAAGTGGCCTTCGAGCAGGTCGGCGTCGTCGTGCGTGCGCAGGAAGTCGAGGCGGTCGAAGTGCGCCCGGACCGTCTCACCGAGCGGCTGTTCGACCGGATGCGGCCACTCCTCGACCGTCACCGAGGGCACGGCCGTCCCCGTCCTGCGCAGCGTGATCCAGCCGAAGCCGACCGCCTTGACCTTGCGCGCCTCGAACTCGTCCAGCCACGCGTCGTACCGCGCCTGGTACTCGGCCGGGTCGCCCCGGTGATCGCCGGCGTCCCTGAGCCACAGCTCGGCGTACTGCGTGACGTCCTGCACCTCGCGCTGCACGATCCACGCATCACACCCGCGCGGCACCCACGACCGGATCCTGTCCTGCCAGTCCTCCCCCTCCACGTGCTGCCAGTTGGCGAGGAACTGCGCGAACCCGCCCTCCCGCAGCCGCTCCCCCGCCCCCTGAACGAGCGAGCGGCACAGATCGTCCCCGCCCATCCCGCCGTCGCGATACGTCAGCCGCGCCCCCGGCGAGATCACGAAGGGCGGGTTCGACACGATCAAGTCGTACGTCTCCCCCTCCCGGACCGGCTCGAACAGCGAGCCCTCCCGGAGGTCGGCCCCCGGGGCGCCCGACAGCGCCAGCGTGAGCGCGGTGATGTGCAACGCGCGCGGGTTGACGTCGGTCGCCGTCACGCGCGTGGCGTGCTGCGCGGCGTGCAGCGCCTGGATCCCGGAGCCGGTACCGAGATCGAGGGCGGCGGAGACGGGCGTACGTACGGTGATGCCGGCCAGGGTTGTGGAGGCGCCGCCGACGCCCAGGACGACGCGCTCGTCCCGGCTGCCGATCCCACCGGCCCCGCCGACCGCGCACCCCAGGTCGGACACGATGAACCAGTCCTCGCCACCGGGCCCGCCGTACGGCCGTACATCCACGGCGGCCGCCACCTCGTCCCCGCCGATGGACACCAGCCACCCGCTCTCCAGGCACTCCGCGAGCGGCAGAACGTCCGCCACGCGCGCGTGCGGCACGGGCTGCTGCAACAGGAACAGCCGTACGAGCATCTCCAGCGGCGTGTCGCCGCGGGTCGCCCGGAGCGCGGGCACGGTTTCACTCCGTGCGAGCGCCGCGTACGCGGGCGCACCGAGCAGCTCGAGCAGTCCGTCGGCGGTGAAGGAGGCCGCGAGCAGGGCGTCCCGGAGGCGGGAGGTGATCTCGGGGCGGTCGATGGAGGGCAGCGAGGACAGGCTGGAGTTACTCACGCCCTCATTGTGACGCGCACCGGGCCGCAGGGGCTCCCTCAGCTGTCAGTGGCCGAGGCGGAGGCGGCCGCCTTCTTGCAGCTCTCCTGCTTGACCAGAGACTCCTTGGCGTCGCCCTCTTCCAGCTGCTTGAGCGCGGCGACCGCGTTCTTGCGCAGGGTCACCACGTCCTTCATCCCGTTCGACAGCTCACTGAGTCCGGACGCGAACTTCGCCTGGTCCTTCGTGTTCAACGCGTCGACCTGCTTCTTCAGCTCGGCGTAGGCCGTGGAGACGGCGCCGAGCTTCTTGACGGCGTCCTGCTGCTTCGTCGCACCGTCGTCGACACCCGGAGGCGCTCCGGCGTCCTGAAGGTGGGTCGCCCGCTCCTTGAAGCCATCGGCAAGGTCTCCGAATGACTTGGAATCGACCTTCTGGAGCTCCTCGGGCTCGCTGTCCGTGGCCACCTTGTTGATCGCGGAGTCGGCAGCGGCGATCTTCGCGTTCGGCGCCGTGGCCGTGTTGCAGATCTTCTTGGCCCAGGCGTCGAGCTCCTCGTTGCTCTCGTCGCCGCTACATGCCGACAGCGCCAGTACCAGTACCGCACCGCCGGACAGTGCGGCCGCGAGCTTCTTGTTCACCGGTTTGGTCCCTTCCATGGCTCTCGGCCCCGGAACATACACGCCGGATGGGCGACATCTACACGCCGAAGGTCCGCTAGGAACCCTTTTCATGTGATTTACACCAGAGAGAGAAGGGTCACGGCTCAGGGCGTGAACACGCACGGGGCGGGCAGACGACGCGTCAATGCGCGCCGCCTGCCCGCCCCGTGAGCTGGGCGTCGTAAGACCTCCTACGAAACCACCGCGGGATCGGCCGGCTTGGCCACCCTTTCGGCGTTGCCTTCGTCACCCACGGCGATGCCGCGCCGCTTGGAGATGTAGACCGCGCCGATGATCACCAGCAGCGAGAGGACCGAGATCGCGATGCGGACACCGACGCTCTTGTCCTCGCCGTAGCTGAACTTGATGACCGCGGGCGCGATCAGCAGGGCCACCAGATTCATGACCTTCAGCAGCGGGTTGATGGCAGGCCCCGCGGTGTCCTTGAAGGGGTCGCCGACCGTGTCACCGATCACCGTGGCGGCATGGGCTTCGCTGCCCTTGCCTCCGTGGTGACCGTCCTCGACGAGCTTCTTCGCGTTGTCCCAGGCGCCGCCGGAGTTGGCGAGGAACACCGCCATCAACGTGCCGGTGCCGATCGCGCCCGCGAGGAACGCGCCGAGCGCGCCGACACCGAGCGTGAACCCGATGGCGATGGGCGCCATGACCGCCAGCAAGCCTGGCGTGGTGAGTTCCCTCAAGGCGTCTCTGGTGCAGATGTCGACGACCTTGCCGTACTCCGGCTTCTCCGTGTAGTCCATGATCCCGGGCCGCTCACGGAACTGCCGCCGCACCTCGTAGACCACGGATCCCGCCGACCGCGACACCGCGTTGATCGCCAGCCCCGAGAAGAGGAAGACGACCGCGGCGCCCGCGATGAGGCCGACGAGGTTGTTGGGCTGCGAGATGTCCATCATCAGGTTCATCGGCGCACCCTCGCCGGTCAGTTTCTCGCCGACGTCCCGCGCGCCGGTCGTGATCGCGTCACGGTACGACCCGAAGAGCGCCGATGCGGCGAGGACCGCGGTGGCGATGGCGATGCCCTTGGTGATGGCCTTGGTGGTGTTGCCGACCGCGTCCAGGTTGGTGAGCACCTGGGCGCCCGCACCCTCGACGTCGCCGGACATCTCGGCGATGCCCTGCGCGTTGTCGGAGACCGGCCCGAAGGTGTCCATCGCGACGATCACACCGACCGTGGTGAGCAGGCCGGTTCCGGCCAGCGCCACCGCGAACAGCGCCAGCATGATCGACGTACCGCCGAGCAGGAAGGCCCCGTAGACGCCGAGGCCGATCAACAGGGCGGTGTAGACGGCCGATTCGAGGCCGATGGAGATACCGGCCAGAACAACGGTGGCCGGGCCGGTCAGCGAGCTCTTGCCGATGTCCCGGACCGGACGCCGGTTCGTCTCGGTGAAGTAGCCCGTCAACTGCTGGATCACAGCGGCGAGCACGATGCCGATCGCCACCGCGACCAGCGCGAAGATCCGCGGGTCGCCGTCCTTGGCCTGGATCGCCGCGTCGGTGACGCCGTCGAGTTCGGCGTACGACGACGGCAGATAGATGAAGACGGCGATCGCGACCAGTACGAGCGAGATCACCGCGGAGATGAAGAAACCGCGGTTGATCGCCGTCATGCCGCTGCGGTCGGACCGGCGGGGCGCCACGGCGAAGATGCCGATCATGGCCGTGATCACGCCGATCGCGGGCACGAGCAGCGGGAAGCCGAGTCCGGCGTCGCCGAAGGCGGCCGAGCCGAGGATCAGCGCGGCGACGAGCGTCACGGCGTACGACTCGAAGAGGTCGGCCGCCATGCCCGCGCAGTCGCCGACGTTGTCGCCCACGTTGTCGGCGATGGTCGCGGCATTACGCGGATCGTCCTCCGGAATGCCCTTCTCGACCTTGCCGACCAGGTCGGCGCCGACGTCGGCGGCCTTGGTGAAGATGCCGCCGCCGACACGCATGAACATGGCGATGAGGGCGGCCCCGAGGCCGAATCCCTCGAGCACCTTCGGCGCGTCGGCCGCGTACACCAGCACCACACAAGAGGCGCCCAGCAGACCGAGCCCCACTGTGAACATGCCGACGACGCCGCCCGTGCGGAAAGCGATCTTCATGGCTTTGTGCGAGACGGCGGTGAGATCCTTTTCCGGCTCACCCTCCGCGGGGGTCGCCTCGCGCGCGGCGGCGGCGACTCGCACATTGCTCCGTACGGCGAGCCACATACCGATATAGCCGGTGGCCGCCGAGAACGCCGCGCCGATCAAGAAGAACACCGATCGGCCGGCGCGCTGATTCCAGTCGTCCGCGGGTAGCAGCATGAGCAGGAAGAACACGACGACGGCGAAAACGCCGAGCGTGCGCAACTGCCGGGCCAGATAGGCGTTCGCGCCTTCCTGGATGGCTGTTGCGATCTCCTTCATGCTGTCGGTGCCTTCGCCGGCTGCGAGCACCTGGCGTACCAGGACGCCTGCGACGACAAGCGCCGCCAGCGCGACGACACCGATGATCGCCACGAGGATGCGGTTGTCGTCGGTCAGGACTGCGGCTGCGAAGGTAGTGGGATGGTCAAACTGATGAGGGGTAGAAAGCCCCGCCATTCGTCCTCCTTGACGCCTGTGCTGAGCTCAAGATGTGGACGGATTCTAGGTACCCGGACCTGATCAAAACAGTGCGCGGTAAACGGAATTAGCCTTCACATGCTCTTCAGCAAATGATCGACGTCACGCCACACAACCCGAAAGCGGTAATGCCTCAAAGGCATTGACGCCTGCATTGACCCTTGATCGAATTATCGGTTGAATGATCGTGAATTCCTTCACGAATTGCCCGGCGCTGCGACAGAAAACACCAAGGGCCCTGCTCAGCAGGGCCCTTGGTGGTGAAGCGGGGTGGGACTCAGGGGAGCACCGCGGTCGGCGGCGTGGTCGGCCAGGTCATACGGATCAAGCCGCCGTGCTCGCCGGCGGTGACCTCCACGTCGTCAACGAGGCCGCTGATGACCGCGAGGCCCATCTCGTCCTCCTCGGTCTCCGCGTCGGGATCCTCGGCGGCGCCACCGGGCGCGCGATCCCCGGGAGCCGAACGCGGCGCCTCGTCACCGACCTCGATGGAGAACTGCTTCTCCTCCTCGATCAGCAGCACTTTGACCGGCGCCGTGATGCCGCCGCTCTGGTGCAGTCCGACGGCACGGGTGCAGGCCTCGCCGACAGCGAGTCTGACCTCGTCGAGGACGGCCTCGTCCACTCCGGCCCTGCGCGCCACCGCTGCCGCCACCAGTCGGGCGGTCCTGACGTGCTCGGGCAGCGCGCTGAAGCGGAGTTCAACGGTGGCCATGCATCCCCCTCGGAACTTCGGGCGTGCTGTCGGGGGACCGGGCTGCCGATAGCCCGGACCCCCTCATGAACTTCTTCCGTCCCGGGCACGGACGACTGATCACTGGCCCGGGCGCGGCGGTCAGTCTGTGGCCGCCACCGCTTCCTCGACCGAGGTGTGAATCGGGAACACCTTGGTGAGACCGGTGATGCGGAAGATCTTCAAAATGCGCTCCTGGTTGCAGACCAGGCGCAGCGAGCCCTCATGGGCACGCACGCGCTTCAGGCCGCCGACCAGTACGCCGAGACCGGTGGAGTCGAGGAAGTCCACGCCCTCCATGTCGACGACGAGGTGGAAACTCCCGTCATTCACCAGCTCGACGAGCTGCTCGCGCAGCTTGGGCGCGGTATAAACGTCGATTTCGCCACCGACCTTGACGATCGTGCGATCGCCGACGGTCTCGGTCGACAGGGACAGGTCCACGGATCCTCCAGCACCTTGCTATCGAGCGGTCGCCCCTCGGGTCACCTCGGCAGGGCCCGGGACGGTTCGCCAGCCGCGATGGCATTCAATCACTTACGGCAGGCGTGCACGACGCCTTGGTCCCATTGTCCGTCACGCCAGTGACACACTCGGTGCCGATGGCCAAGAATCACCGATCCGATCGACCCTCGACGGACCCCGCCTCGCGCCTCACTCCGAGCACGGTCCTGGACCGGCTCGCCGCGGGGCCGAGCCGGGCTTCGCGCATCACTCATACGGAGCACTTGCCCCCGCGTGAGGGTCGCCATGCCGTCTGGCCCGACCGGATCCGTGCCGAGGTCATCGCGGCCGTGCAGGCAGCGGGCATCGAGCATCCCTGGGCCCACCAGGCCAGCGCGGCCGAGCACGCCCTGGACGGCGACTCGGTGGTCGTCGCCACCGGCACCGCGTCCGGCAAGTCCCTGGCCTATCTGGTCCCGGTCCTGTCGACCCTCCTGGACGGCTCGGAGGCGCCGAACGGCCGCGGCACCACCGCCCTCTACCTGGCTCCCACAAAGGCCCTTGCGGCGGATCAGCGCCGATCTGTGAAGGAACTTTCACAACCGCTGGGCAATTCGGTCCGGCCTGCGGTCTATGACGGTGACACGCCGTTCGAGGAACGCGAGTGGATCCGCCAGTACGCCAACTACGTCCTCACCAACCCGGACATGCTGCATCGCGGCATACTCCCGTCCCACCCCCGCTGGTCCTCCTTCCTGAAGTCGCTCAAGTACGTCGTCATCGACGAGTGCCACACCTACCGCGGCGTCTTCGGCTCCCATGTCGCCCAGGTACTGCGCCGACTACGCCGCCTGTGCGCGCGATACGGCGCCTCGCCCGTGTTCCTGCTGGCCTCCGCGACCGCCGCCGAGCCGTCGGTCGCCGCCCGCCGCCTCACCGGCCTCCCGGTGGTCGAGGTCGCCGACGACGCCTCGCCGCGCGGCGAACTGGTCTTCGCCCTGTGGGAGCCCCCGCTCACCGAGCTCCAGGGCGAGAAGGGCGCACCGGTCCGCCGTACCGCCACCGCCGAGACGGCCGACCTGCTGACCGACCTCGCCGTCCAGGGCGTGCGCACGGTCGCCTTCGTACGCTCCCGGCGCGGCGCCGAGCTGATCTCGGTGATCGCCCAGGAACGGCTGGCCGAGGTGGACCGCTCCCTCGCCCGGCGCGTGGCCGCCTACCGCGGCGGCTACCTCCCCGAGGAGCGCCGCGCCCTCGAACAGGCCCTCCACTCCGGCGAACTCCTCGGCCTCGCCGCGACCACCGCCCTCGAACTCGGCATCGACGTCTCCGGGTTGGACGCGGTCCTCATCGCCGGATACCCGGGCACGCGCGCGTCCCTGTGGCAGCAGGCGGGCCGGGCGGGCCGCGCCGGGCAGGGGGCCCTCGCCGTCCTCGTCGCCCGCGACGACCCCCTGGACACCTTCCTCGTCCACCACCCCGAGGCCCTGTTCGACCAACCGGTCGAGTCGACCGTCCTCGACCCGGACAACCCGTACGTCCTCGCCCCGCACCTGTGCGCGGCAGCGGCGGAACTGCCGCTGACCGACGACGACCTGGCGCTGTTCGGCCCCGAGACCGAGAACCTGCTGCCGCAGCTGGAGGCCGCGAAGCTGCTGCGCCGCCGGACCAAGGCGTGGCACTGGACCCGCCGGGAACGGGCCGCCGACCTGACCGACCTCCGGGGAGGCGGCGGTCAGCCGGTGCAGATCGTCGAGTCCGGCACCGGACGGCTGCTCGGCACGGTGGACGCGGGCGCCGCCCACACGAGCGCGCACGAGGGCGCCGTCCACCTCCACCAGGGCCGTACCTACCTGGTCCGCTCACTGGACCTGGACGACTCGGTCGCCCTCGTCGAGGAGGCCAACCCGCCGTACACGACGGTCGCCCGCGACACGACGTCGATCTCCGTCCTGGAGACGGACGTCGAGATCCCCTGGGGCGACGGCCGCCTCTGCTACGGCTCCGTCGAGGTCACCAACCAAGTCGTCTCCTTCCTGCGTCGACGTGTCATCACCGGTGAAGTGCTGGGCGAGACGAAGCTCGACCTCCCTCCTCGTACGCTGCGCACGCGTGCCGTGTGGTGGACGGTCACCGAGGACCAACTGGACGCCGCCCGGATCAACCCGGAGATCCTCGGCGGCGCCCTGCACGCCGCCGAGCACGCGTCGATCGGCATGCTGCCCCTCTTCGCGACCTGCGACCGCTGGGACATCGGCGGCGTCTCCATCCCGCTGCACCCCGACACCCTCCTCCCGACGGTCTTCGTCTACGACGGCCACCCGGGCGGCGCCGGCTTCGCGGAACGCGCCTTCCACACCGCCCGCTCCTGGCTGACGGCCACCCGACAGGCCATCGCGTCCTGCGAGTGCGACGCCGGGTGCCCGTCCTGCATCCAGTCCCCCAAGTGCGGCAACGGGAACGATCCGTTGCACAAGAGGGGCGCGGTACGACTGCTCACGGTGTTGCTGCGGGGGGCTCCGGAGGAGAAGGCGGAGGAGGAGCCGGGGAGGGAGCTGTTCCCTAGTCCGGTCCAGGAACCGGCGCACGGTCCGGTTGAGGAATTGGTGCACGGTCCGGCCCGGGAGCCGGCGCAAGGGCCGGTCCAGGAGCCGGTCCCTGGTCCGATTCAGGACCAGAGGAACGGTCCGGCCCAGGAGCCGGTCCAGGATCCCGCGGGACCGTCTCCGCAGGTCCCGCCCGTGCCCTGACCTCCGCCGCGAACGGGCCCTGGCCCGATCTCGCCGTCACGTCCGAGATCTCGCCCACGACATCGCACCGCGCCAGCCGCGCGCCCTGGGCTCTCGCCACCCGGTCCGCCCGGGCGCAGGCCGCGGTGCCGCCCTCCGCCCAGTGATCGGCCGCCGCCAGCGCGGCGAGGTCCGCGGCGCCCGCCGCACGATGCCGGGTCACGACGGCCTGCCCCAAGGCGAGGACGACACCGAACACCACACACAGCACGGCGATCGCACCGACGGTCCAGACGGTGGCGGATCCGCGGTCGGAACACCGGTCGGCGGAGCCACGGTCGGAACACCCGTCGGCGAAGCCACGGTCCGAACCCCGGTCGGCGGAGCCACGGTCGGAACGCCGAAGGGCGGCGATGCCCCGACGCAGACCGAAGCCGCCCACCATGTCCCCGGCCCTCAACTCCCCACCCCCACACTGTCCTCCGCCAACGCCACGGCCTCCTCCCGTACTTCGAAAGGCAACCCGTCCAGCGCCGGTGGCTTCGCCACGACCGCCACTCGAACCTGGTCCCCCTCCCGGCTGAGCGTGACCCTCGCGCCGCGAGGTGCCGCCTCGCGGGTCACTTCCACGACCGCGTCGGCCGGGTCCTGGCGGGCCGCCGCACGGGCGCCCACCCTGGCCGCGTCCACACACTGGATCTGGGCGGCCACGACGAGCAGCGCCCCCACCAAGGCCATCACGAAAATCACCAGCACCGGCAGCACCACGGCCGACTCCGCCGTGACGAATCCCCGGTCCCTGTCCCTCTCGCGCTCACATCCCCGCATCGAGCGCCCGTTTCACGATGGCCTGCAGCTCCGCGTCGACCTGCCCGCTCGTGACCACCTTGTAGAGGACCACCGCGAAGGCCACCGCCGCGACGATCCCCATCGCGTACTCGGAGGTAACCATCCCCGCGTCCCTCCGCGCCGCCCACGCCCCGCACTTCAGGGCACGCAGCCGCGCCCATACCGCCTTGTACATCTCAACCCCCGTAAGGTTCGGTTCTGTTGCTCTCTCGCTGTTGGTCGTACGTCCTTCACACGCGCCGTACCGTCATCCACCACCCCTTCCCAGCACCCCACCCGCGAGCCCGATCACCACGGGCAGCACACCGACCGCGATGAAGGCGGGCAGGAAGCACAGCCCCACCGGAACGGTGACCATGACGGCCGCCCGTCTGGCCCGCGCGGTCGCGCTGCGGGCCCAGTCGGCGCGGGCCTGCGCCGCGAGGTGGGCGACGGGTCCGGCCGCCGGGATCCCGGACACGTCGGCCCGCTCCAGCAGCCGCGCCAGCGCCCCGGCCCCCGGCAACGACGCCAGCCTCCGCCAGGCCTCACCGGGTTCACCGCCGAGCCGTACCTCCGCCGCACCCCGCGCCAGCGCTGCCCCCACGGGGCCTCCCAGGGCCTCGCCCACGGCCTGCGCTGCGATCACCGGACCGGCGCCGGCGGCGATGCAGGCCGCCAGCAGATCGGCCGCGAGCGGGAGTTGACGCGCCGCCTCACCGACGTCGACTGCCTCGCCCCGCCCAGCGCCCACCTGCCGACGACGCCACCGCCACAGCCCGACCGCACCGACCAGCCCCACGACGATCCCGGCGACCCCACCGACGACAGCCCACCCGGCGCCCAGAACCCCCGCCACCGGAGCCCACCGCCGCACGGTGCCCCGCACATCGACGCGCACCCCTGCGGAAGCCACGTCCAGCCCCAGCAACTCGGCGACCCGCCGCCGCACCCTCCGCTCACGCCGTACCGCCCCGACCCACCGCACCACCCACCCGAGCACCAGCAGGGCCCCCAGGACCGCCCCCACCCTGTGGAAAACTTCCGCACTCACTTCGCCTCCTTCTCCCGATCCCGACCAATACCGACCGATGTCGACCGATCTCGTCTGACGCCGACCGACCTCGACTGATCCAGCTGATTCCGACCGAGTTCACGCCGGGCATCAACTGCATCCGCCGTCACCTCTCACCCCACCCCCGCCCTCACACCACCCAGCCCTCACCCCAGCTCGCCTCACATCACCCAGCCCTCACATCACCTCCGCCCCTCGCACAATCCGCGCCACCCACCACACCCCCACCCCCTCCAGCAGCCCCCCGACCACCAGGCACCCGAACCCCGCCCCGGTGTGCAGCAGGACATGCAGCGGGTCGGCTCCGAGAGCCGTCCCGAGGGTGAGCCCGAAGGCCGGCAGCGCGGCGAGCATCACCGCCGTGGAGCGGGCGCCGGCCAACTGGGCTCGCAGATCGGCCCGTTGGTCCCGCTCCGCACGCAACGCCGCCTCGAGCCGGTCGAGCCCCGCCGCAAGCCCCGCCCCCTGGTCCACGGCCACCCGCCAGCAGGCCGCGAGCCCCAGCAACCCCTCGGCCCCCGGCTGTCGCGCCGCGCCCGCCAGCGCACCCGGCACGTCCCCGCCGAACCTCGCCGCAGCCAGCACCGCCGCCTGCGCGCCCCCGAGCCCGCCGGAGTCGCGCGCCGCACACAGGAGCGCCTCACCCGGCTGCCGCCCGGCCCGCACCTCCCCGGCGAGCGCCGCGCACAACGCGATCACTCCGTCCGCGCGCCGCTCCCGCGCCCGTCGTGACTCCGCGGCCAGCCGCAGTCGCCGGAGCAAGGGCACTCCAGCCGCCCCCGCGACGAGCGGCAGCACCGACGCGCCCAGCACCGCCAGCACCAGCCCGGCTACCGGAGCCCACCACTCGACCCGCAGCCGACCGCGGAGCCGCCGCAGCCGAGCGACCGCATCCCGCCACGCGGACGGACCGGTCCCCACCACCCCGCCGCCCGCGAGCAGCAACTCCGCCCGCCGCGCCCCGGAGTGCCATCCACCCATCAGCCAGACCAGGGCCCCGGCGCACGCCAAAGCAGCCCCCGACGACAGCTCACCCATCCCGCCCACTCCTCCGCTCCCCGGCACCGCACGCGTCCGCCGGAACCCCCAGCAACTCCCGCAACCGCCCCCACCCCCGCTCCCGCACAAAGGCCTCCTCGCCCCACCGCAGCGCCGGCACCGTCCGCACCAGCCCTGACGGGTCCCGCTCCAGCACATGGACCTCGGCGATCCGCCGCCGCCCGGCCCGGTCGCGCACGAGATGCAGTACGACCGCCAGGGCGGCCGCCAACTGGCTGTGCAGGGCGGCCCGGTCGAGCCCGGCCGCCGTGCCGAGCGCTTCCAGCCGGGCAGGCACGTCCGCTGCCGCGTTGGCGTGGACGGTCCCGCAGCCGCCCTCGTGGCCGGTGTTCAACGCGGCCAGCAGATCGACTACTTCACGCCCGCGCACCTCCCCCACGACGAGCCGATCGGGTCGCATCCGCAGGGCCTGCCGTACGAGGTCCTCGAGGGTGACGAGGCCCGCGCCCTCCTGATTGGCGGGCCGTGTCTCCAACCGCACTACGTGCGGATGGTCGGGCCGCAACTCCGCCGAGTCCTCGGCGAGCACGATCCGCTCGCCGGAGCCCACGAGCCCCAGCAGTGCGCTCAGCAGCGTCGTCTTGCCGCTGCCGGTCCCGCCGCTGATCAGGAAGGACAGCCGGGCCTCCAGCAGCGCCCGCAGTACCCGGTCCCCGCCGGGCGGCACCGTGCCCGCCGTCACCAGCTCGTCGAGCGTGAAGGCCCGGGGCCGTACGACCCGAAGAGCCAGGCACGCACAGCCCACGGCGACCGGAGGCAGCACCGCGTGCAGCCGTGTCCCGTCGGGCAGCCTGGCGTCCACCCACGGCCGGGCGTCGTCCAGCCGCCGCCCGGCCACCGCGGCCAGACGCTGCGCAAGACGTCGTACGGCCGACGCGTCCGTGAAGGAGACCGCCGTCAGCTCCAGTCCGCCGCCCCGGTCGACCCAGACCCGGTCCGGCGCGGACACCAGGACGTCGGTCACCGACGGGTCGGCGAGCAGCGGTTCCAGCGGGCCGCTGCCGACCAGTTCGGACCGCAACTGCCGGGCCGCGCCGAGAACTTCGGCATCTCCCAGCACCCGCCCCTGCTCCCGCAGCGCCTGTGCCACGCGCGCGGGTGTCGGCTCGGCACCGCTTTCGGCCAGCCACTGCCGTACGCCGTCCAGCAGTGGCCCGGAAAAGGTGTTCATGCGGCGTTCGCCTCCATCAGCGCCCGCTCCCAGAACCCCTTGCAGAACCGCGCCAGCGGTCCGCGTCCGGAGGCGCCGGGCGGCGACTTGCTCTCGTGCGGGCGCAGCAGCCCGGATTCCACGGGCACTTCGCCGGCCAGCGGCAGTCCGAGCAGCCGGGCCACCTCGCGGTCGTCGAGGCCGGGCGCGTACGGTCCGCGCACCGCCACCCGCAGGTCACGCAGGACCATGCCGACGGCGGAGGCCACCCGCCCGGCGGCGGCGACCGCACGCAGCTCGGCGGGCACCACGAGCAGCCCGACATCGAGCTGCGCGAGTACCTCGGCGACGCCGTCGTCGATACGGCGGGGCAGATCGACCACGACCGTGCCGCCCCGGCGTCGGGCGGCGGCGAGCACCGCGCGTACGGCCTGCGGCGGGACGGCGATACGGTCGCCGCGATCCCAGCTGAGCACCCGCAGCGAGTGCAGCCGCGGCAGCGACTCCTCCAGGGCGCCCCCGCCGACCCGCCCGCGCGAGGCGGCGAAGGCGGGCCAGCGCAGGCCCTCGGCGGTCTCGCCACCGAGGAGCACATCGAGTCCGCCGCCCAGCGGATCGGCGTCCACGAGGAGTGTGCGCAGCCCCTCCCGCGCGGAAGTAACGGCAAGAGCGCAGGCGAGCGTGGACGCGCCGGCCCCGCCACGGCCGCCGATGACGCCCACGGTGAGCGCGGGCCGCCCGACACCCTCCGCCACGTCGGCGATGCGGTCCACCAGCCACTGCTCGCCGTCGGGCAGCATCAGCACATGGTCGGCGCCGATCTCGACGGCCCGTTTCCAGACGCCGGGGTCGTCCTGGTCCCGGCCGACGAGCACGACTCCCCTTCTGCGCGCGGCCCCGCGCACCCGCCGCACCGCGTCGTCCCCGACGAGGACCAGCGGCGCCGCCTCCCAGCGGCCTCCGGGCTCCGGCACCCCGTGGTGCACCTCGGGTGTGGCACCGGCCGCCGCGCACAGGCGCAGCAGGTCGTCGAGCAGATCGGCGTCTTCCGTGACGATCAGCGGTCCGCCCTGTCGCCCTCCGGCGGCGGGCTGCGGATCGTGAGTGACGGCTGCGGCCACGATGTCCATCCCCCTTCGCGCGGGCCCACGCGGGACCCGCGACACACCTCTCGCGCAGCCCCTGAGGCCCCGCGATTCCCAAACGTGTGAAGAACCGGCAACCGGCCTCCATATGGACGGCCGATAGGAACCGGCCAAACACGCCCGACAAACCGGAACCGGCCCTGAAGTCGGCCCGGTCGGGGCGCGCTGGAATCACGGTGCAGCGAACCGGGAAATCGTGTGGATCTTGGTCGATAACTGTGGACAACTCGACGGTTGTGAATATCGCCGTCACCCATACCGGTGACCCCTGTACTGCCCGCTGTGCGACTTCCACAGAGCAGCCCAACGGCTACACACAGTCACGAATCATGGGCATGTCAAGATCACACCACAGCCGCCTCGCGATGGGCCCACGACCGTGAACAGAGGGAGGAAAACGCATCCGGACATGCGACGACCCCCGCCGGGGGGGAGAGCGGGGGTCGTCTCCACGGCCGACTCGGGGGGGGAGGAGCCGGACCGGGTTAGCACGGTCGCGAACGATCCGTGACTTCCATGGTGTACCCGAGAGCCCTCTCAGGCAAACCCACGCGCCCACCTTACGCCGAATGGGCTGCCCCTATGCTCAGGGTTGTGGAAAACCACTCCTTGCCCCGCACAGCGGCCTTCTTTGACCTGGACAAGACGGTCATTGCGAAGTCGAGCACGCTCACCTTCAGCAAGTCGTTCTACCAAGGCGGGCTGATCAACCGCAGGGCCGCCTTGCGCACCGCATATGCCCAGTTCGTCTTCCTCGCGGGCGGCGCCGACCACGACCAGATGGAGCGGATGCGCAAGTACCTGTCCGCGATGTGCCGCGGCTGGAACGTCCAGCAGGTGAAGGAGATCGTCGCCGAGACCCTTCACGACCTGATCGACCCGATCATCTACGACGAGGCCGCCTCCCTCATCGAGGAGCACCACACCGCGGGGCGGGACGTCGTGATCGTGTCCACGTCGGGTGCCGAGGTGGTCGAGCCCATCGGCGAACTGCTCGGCGCGGACCGGGTGGTCGCCACCCGCATGGTCGTCGGCGACGACGGCTGCTTCACCGGGGAGGTGGAGTACTACGCCTACGGTCCGACGAAGGCCGAGGCGGTCAGGGAACTGGCCGAATCCGAGGGGTACGACCTCGCGCGCTGCTTCGCCTACAGCGACTCGGCGACCGACCTGCCGATGCTTCAGGCGGTCGGCCACCCCCATGCCGTGAACCCGGACCGCACACTGCGCCGTGAAGCACTCGCGCGCGGGTGGCCGATTCTGGACTTCCACCGCCCGGTACGGCTCAAGCAGCGGATGCCCACCCTCTCCGTACCGTCGCGTCCGGCGCTCGTCGCGGCAGCCGCCATAGGGGCCGCGGCGGCCACCGCGGGCCTCGTCTGGTACGCCAGCCGGCGTCGGGCCACAGCTGCCTGACCTGCTCCATTGCCGCCACGCGCGCGTGCTCGACATATCGGCGACCGTTTAGTACGCCTTTGAACATAAAAGTAAAGAAGTGCAGCCGCCACTTCCGCTTGCCCGGCACCTGGAGTACAAAGGAGTCAACGGCCCGCGAGACCAAGGACATCCGAGAGGATCACCTTAATAACGCATTTGGCCCCACGGACCGAGCATGGACACCGGGCACCCACGCGACGTCGACCCGTCGATTACGGGCCAGCCGCACCAGGGACGGGCGAAGTCCCGACCTGATGGGCAATACATCGAGGACGCTTGGTACCCCGGTGGACATGCCAGCGGCGGTACGAGGACTCGTACCGCCGCAACCCTTCAAGCCCCCTTTCGGGGGCTTTTTCATGCGCCTTTTCTTACTGCATTCTTAATGCTGCGCTGCCCCGCAACTCGCCTGCTACGCCGCCCCGCGCTGCAGCGCCTCGCACACCGCCGTCGACTCGCGCGCCCCCAGCTCGACCGCCCTGCCGCAGTGGGCGATCCAGGCGGCCATGCCCTCCGGAGTGCCGGAGACATAGCCGTCGAGCGCCGCCAGATAGGCGGCGCGGCCCAGTTCCGCGTGGCCGACCTCCGGCGGACAGACGGACTTCGGGTCGAGGCCGCTGCCGACCAGGACGATGCGCGCGGCCGTGCGCGCGACCAGGCCGTTGTGGGAGGCGAAGGGCCGCAGCGCGAGGAGTTCCCCGTGCACGACCGCGGCCGTGACCAGTGCGGGTGCGGAACTCCCCGCGATGATCAGCTCGGACAGGCCGTCCAGCCGCCCCGACACATCAGCCGCGCTCGGCAGCTCCAGTTCGACCAGCGGCTCGTCGACCTGCTCGCCCTCCTGGCGGGGCCGCCCGACCTCGTCGGAGTCGCTCGCCGCCGCCACCAGATGCAGCCGGGCCAGCACACGCAGGGGTGACTGCCGCCAGACGGACAGGAGTTGGCCCGCCTCCGCGGTCAGCCTGAGGGCCGCACCCATCGTGCGGGCCTCGTCGTCGCCGCTGAAGTCGGTGCGCCGGCGCACCTCTTCGAGGGCCCAGTCGGCACCGGACAGCGCCCCGGAGCCACGGGCGCCGCGCAACGCCGCCTCGGACGTGATCTCGTTGCTGCGACGCCGCATGATCCGGTGGCCGTAGACCCGGTCCACGGCCTTGCGCACGGACTCCACGGACTCGGCCACTCCGGGCAGCGAGCCCAGGGCCGCGAGCGGATCGGCGGTCGCACCTGTCGTACTCATGAGTACGACACTAGCCACACCGGGCGCGCACCCCACGATGGAGTGGTCTTCTTCACGCCCGTCTGCCACCTACAGCTATCGCCGCACTACCCTTCGTGAACATGAAAATTGCTTTCGTCGGGAAGGGCGGCAGTGGCAAGACCACGCTGTCCTCCCTGTTCATCCGCCATCTCGCGGCCGACGGCGCACCGGTCGTCGCGATCGACGCGGACATCAACCAGCACCTCGGGGTCGCGCTCGGCCTGGACGAGACGGAGGCGGGCGAGCTGCCCGCGATGGGCGACCGGCTGCCGATGATCAAGGACTATCTGCGCGGCACCAACCCCCGCATCACCTCCGCCAGGACGATGACCAAGACGACGCCACCCGGGGAAGGCTCACGGCTGCTGCGGGTCCGTGAGAACAATCCGGTGTACGACGCCTGCGCCCGGCCGGTGGAACTCGACGGCGGCGCAGTCCGTTTGATGGTCACGGGCCCCTTCACGGACGCCGACCTGGGGGTCGCCTGCTACCACTCCAAGACCGGAGCGGTGGAGCTGTGCCTGAACCACCTGGTGGACGGCCGCGACGAGTATGTCGTGGTCGACATGACGGCGGGCTCGGACTCCTTCGCCTCCGGGCTGTTCACCCGCTTCGACATCACGTTCCTCGTCGCCGAGCCGACCCGGAGGGGGGTCTCCGTCTATCGCCAGTACAAGGAGTACGCCGCCGACTTCGGGGTCGCCCTGGCGGTCGTCGGCAACAAGGTGCACGGCCAGGAGGACCTCGACTTCCTGCGCGCCGAAGTCGGGGACGACCTGCTGGTGTCGGTGGGGTACTCGGACTGGGTGCGGGCCATGGAGAAGGGCCGGCCACCCCGGTTCGAGTTCCTGGAGGACGCGAGCCGCCGCGCCCTGCGCCTGCTGCGGACGGCCGCCGACTCGACGTACGAGCTGCGCGACTGGGAGCGCTATACGCGTCAGATGGTCCACTTCCATCTGAAGAACGCCGAGTCCTGGGGCAATGAACGCCTCGGGGTCGACCTGGCCGCGCAGATCGACCCCGGATTCGTGCTCGGCGAGGGCATCGGCACCCCGGCGTGACGGCTCCTGCCGCTAGGGCCTGACCGCCGGTGCCCCGGGCGCGCCCTTCGGGGCCGGGGCCGGGTGGGCGGACAGGAAGGACGCCCAGCCCTGCTTCGGGGCCTCGCCGACCTTCAGGGTGCGGAGCTTGCGCAGCGTCGTGGGGTCCTGGGCGTCCAGCCAGTCGACCAGCTGCCGGAAGGAGACACAGCGCACCTCGGGCTTGGTGCACACCTCCTCGATGACCTCCTCGACGGCCCGCATATAGGTGCCGCCGTTCCAGGACTCGAAGTGGTTGCCGATGATCAGGGGCGCGCGGTTGCCGTCGTAGGCCCGGTAGAAGCCCTTGAGCAGGCCGTCCCGCATCTGGTCGCCCCAGTAGTCGTACTTGTCCGGGTCGCCCTGGGTGGTGGTGCCGGATTGGTTGACCATGAAGTTGTAGTCCATGGTGAGCTGTTCGTAGGTGTGCCCGGGGAACGGCACGAGCTGCATCGACAGATCCCACAGGCCCAGCTTCTTCTTCGGCCAGACCTGGTCGTTGACGCCACTGGTGTCATAGCGGAAGCCCAGGTCGCGGGCCGCCTTCATGAAGTTCTCCTGGCCTTCCAGACAGGGCGTGCGGGCGCCGATGAGTTCCTTGTCGTAGTCGAAGGGCAGCGGGGCCGCCTTTCTCATGCCGGTGTTGGTCTTCCAGGACTTCACGAATCGTTTCGCCTGGGCGATCTCGTCCTTCCATTCCTCGACCGACCACTCGCCGACCCCGCCGCCGCTGCCGCAGAAATGGCCGTTGAAGTGGGTGCCGATCTCATTGCCCTCCAGCCATGCCAGGCGCAGCTGCTTGGCGGTGTCGGCGATGCCGCGGTCGTCGTTGAAGCCGATGTCGGAGCGGCCGGGCGCGTGCTGCGGCGGTCTGTAGAGGTCGCGCTTCCCCTCGGGCAGCATGTACACGCCGCTGAGGAAGTACGTCATCGTCGCGTCGTTCCTCTTGGCGACCTGGCGGAAGTGGGAGAACAACTTCTGGCTGTCCTCGCCGGCGCCGTCCCAGGAGAACACCACGAACTGCGGGGGCTTCTGACCGGGCTTCAGGCGTTCGGGTCTGGGCAGATGCGGCTGGGCTCCGGTGTACGAGGTGGAGCCGTCACCGATCAGACGGACCACGCTCTTGGGCGCCGCCGCCGGCTTCTGCGGGCCGGGGGCTCCTTGTTCTGGGCCCTGGGAACCGGTGTCCTCCGCCGTGCAACCGGCGAGGGACGCGGCACAGGCCGCGGCGGCCACGGCGCCGGCGGCGATCCTCTGGGTGGCGGCCATACTCCGCCCACCTTTCCTTCTCTCAGGCCAACGCTGATGAGTCGAACTCGGGTGATGTGCCGGAAAGGGCCGACAGTGGCGCCAAGGTCGCACGGGGCAGAGAAGGAATTAATACGACAAGCCGATAAAAAGCTCGCTTCACTCATGAGAGTTATGCATTAGCCCATTTGCTCGAAAAATCTATGCTCGCCCTTTACTCTCCATTACGATCCATTTACCGAGCGTTGATTCATCCCGCCGCTTGCACGCCGTGACCCACGGCCGCGACCCGACCCCCCGCCACCGAGCGGAGGACCACCAGATCCGCGACCGCGCTGCCCCGGAGGAGACGGGAACCATGTCAGCCTGCGTCCCCACCCGCCCATCCGATTCCCCCCGGCCCGAGCACGAGCCCCACAGCCCCCCGCCGTCCCGTCGCCGCTTCCGTATCGCGGGCGCCGATGTGTCGGCCTCGATCGCGGTCTTCCTGATCGCACTGCCCCTGTCCCTCGGCATCGCCCTCGCCACCGGCGCACCCCTCCAGGCCGGGCTGGTCGCCGCCGCCGTGGGCGGGCTCGTCGTCGGACGCCTCGGTGGCGCCCCGCTCCAGGTCAGCGGCCCAGCGGCCGGCCTGACGGTGGTCACCGCCGATCTCATCCAGCGCTACGGCTGGCGTGCGACCTGCGCCATCACCGTGCTCGCCGGTCTCGCCCAACTCGGCCTGGGCTTCCTGCGCGTGGCGCGCTCCGCGCTCGCCGTGAGCCCCGCCATCGTGCACGGCATGCTCGCCGGCATCGGCGCCACCATCGCCGTCGCCCAACTGCACATCGTCCTCGGCGGAACCCCGCACAGCTCGGTCGTCGACAACGTGCGCGAACTTCCCTCCCAGCTGGCCGACCCGCATCCCACCGCCCTGTCCATGAGCGCCCTGACCCTGGCCGTTCTGCTGGTCTGGCCGCGGATTCCGGGCCGGGCGGGCCGAGTCGTACGACTGCTGCCGGCGCCCCTCGCCGCGGTGGCGACGGCGACGGCGGTGGCCGCCCTGGCCGGGTTGCGGCTGCCCCGGGTCGACCTGCCCTCGTGGAGCAGTCACGCCCTGGCCGGGCTGCCGGAAGGCCCGGTGCTCGGGATCGTCGCCGCCGTCCTGACCATCACCCTGGTCGGCGGAGTGGAGTCGCTGCTGTCCGCGGTGGCCGTGGACAAGCTGGCCGCCGCCCGGACTCAGGCGCCGCCCGTGCCACGCGCCGACCTCGACCGGGAGCTGCGCGGCCAGGGCGCCGCCAATATCGTCTCGGGCGCGCTCGGCGGACTGCCGGTCACCGGGGTCGCGGTGCGCAGCGCGGCGAATGTCCAATCCGGTGCCGTGAGCCGGAACTCCACGATGCTGCACGGCGTTTTCGTAGTAGTCGCCGCGCTGCTGATGGTCCCGATCCTGGAGCTCATCCCGCTCGCCTCGCTCGCCGCCCTGGTGATGGCCGTCGGCATCCAGATGGTGTCCCTGCACCACATCCGCACGGTGACCCGCCACCGAGAAGTGCTGGTGTACGCCGTCACCACACTCGGCGTGGTGCTCCTCGGCGTCCTGGAGGGCGTGGCCCTGGGGATCGCCATGGCCGTCGCCGTCGCCCTGCACCGCCTCACCCGCACACGCATCACGCACGAAGACAAGGAAGGAGTCCATCACGTCCATGTACGAGGGCAGTTGACGTTCCTCGCGGTGCCGCGGCTCAGCCGCGCCCTGCATCTCGTGCCCCAAGGGGCCCATGTCGTCGTCGAGTTGGACGGCTCCTTCATGGACCATGCGGCGTACGAGTCACTGCAGGACTGGCAGAACGCGCACACCGCGCACGGCGGCACCGTCGAGGTGAGCGGCCGTCGCACCGGGGTCCGGATCGCCGAGCCCGTCGGCACCAGTAGCGGTGAGCAGGCCGGCTGCCGTTGCCGTCCCTGGACACCCTGGCGCAACCACCAGTGCGAACCCCCGCGGTCCGCGGCCACGCCCGGCGGGCAGCCGACCGGCCTCGCCGAAACGGTCGAGACCGGGCCCAGCGGCCATGAACTGGCCCGTGGCATCGACGCGTTCCACCGCAACACCGCGCCCCTGGTGCGGGGCGAGCTGGCCCGGCTGGCGCGCGAGGGACAGCAGCCGGTTCAGCTCTTCCTCACCTGCGCCGACTCACGGCTGGTCACGTCGATGATCACCTCCAGTGGTCCGGGCGATCTGTTCGTGGTGCGCAATGTGGGCAACCTCGTGCCGCCCCCCGGTCAGGAGAGCGGAGACGACTCGGTGGCGGCGGCGATCGAGTACGCGGTGGAGGTGCTGAAGGTGCGGTCCATCACGGTGTGCGGGCACTCCGGGTGCGGAGCCATGCAGGCGCTGCTCGACTCCGAGGCCGGTGACGTCCAGACGCCGCTCAAGCGGTGGCTGCGGCACGGGGTACCCAGCCTGGAGCGGATGGCCGACGACAGCCGCCCCTGGGCCCGGCTGGCCGGACGCCGGCCCGCCGACGCGGTCGAGCAGCTCTGCCTGACCAATGTGGTCCAGCAGTTGGAGCACCTGCGCGCCCACGAGTCGGTGAGCCGCGCCCTGCGCGAGGGCTCGCTGGAGTTGCACGGGATGTACTTCCACGTGGGCGAGGCGCAGGCGTACCTGCTCTCCGCGTCGGACGAGGGCGAGGTGTTCGGCTGGGTGGGGGCGGCGGACGTGTCGGCGTGACCAGCGATGTGAGAGGCGTTACACCATCTGAACTCGCCGGACCCGCCGTCCGTGGGAAGGGATGACCCCGGCCACCGGAAGTCCACTACGGAACCGGTGCCGACAGGTCTAAACCAATTTCCGGTCGACCCTTGTCATCCGGCCCCCCGGTCTGATGAGCTGTGGCCTGGGACACAACGGACACCCTGGGAAAGGGAGATGTCGTGAGCAACGAAAGCCTGGCCAACCTCTTGAAAGAGGAGCGACGCTTCGCGCCGCCCGCTGACCTGGCCGCGAACGCCAATGTCACGGCGGAGGCGTACGAACAGGCCAAGGCTGACCGGCTCGGCTTCTGGGCCACGCAGGCCCGGCGGCTGACCTGGGCCAAGGAGCCGACCGAGACACTGGACTGGTCGAACCCGCCGTTCGCCAAGTGGTTCAAGGACGGCGAGCTGAACGTCGCGTACAACTGCGTCGACCGGCATGTCGAGGCGGGACACGGCGACCGGGTCGCCATCCACTTCGAGGGAGAGCCCGGCGACAGCCGCGCCATCACCTACGCCGAGTTGAAGGACGAGGTCTCCAAGGCCGCGGGCGCCCTGCTGGAGCTGGGTGTGCGCAAGGGCGACCGGGTCGCCGTCTATATGCCGATGATCCCCGAGACCGCGATCGCGATGCTGGCGTGCGCCCGGATCGGCGCCGCGCACTCCGTGGTCTTCGGCGGCTTCTCGGCGGACGCGCTCGCGACCCGTATCCAGGACGCGGACGCCAAGGTCGTCATCACGTCCGACGGCGGCTACCGGCGCGGCAAGCCGTCCGCGCTGAAGCCGGCCGTCGACGAGGCGGTCACCAAGGCGGGCAACGTCGAGCATGTGCTCGTGGTCCGCCGTACGGGCCAGGAGGTCGCCTGGAACGACGAGTTGGACGTGTGGTGGCACGAGATCGTCGACCGGCAGTCCGCCGAGCACACACCGGAACCCTTCGAGGCCGAGCAGCCGCTGTTCATCCTCTACACGTCCGGTACGACGGGTAAGCCGAAGGGCATCCTGCACACCTCGGGCGGCTACCTCACGCAGGCCGCGTACACCCACCACGCCGTCTTCGACCTCAAGCCGGAGACGGACGTGTACTGGTGCACGGCCGACGTCGGCTGGGTCACCGGGCACTCGTACATCGTCTACGGGCCGCTGGCCAACGGCGCGACGCAGGTGATGTACGAGGGCACGCCGGACACCCCGCACCAGGGGCGGTTCTGGGAGATCGTGCAGAAGTACGGGGTGACGATCCTGTACACGGCGCCGACCGCGATCCGTACGTTCATGAAGTGGGGCGACGACATCCCCGCGAAGTTCGATCTCTCCTCCCTCCGTGTCCTCGGCTCGGTCGGTGAGCCCATCAACCCCGAGGCCTGGATCTGGTACCGCAAGCACATCGGGGCCGACCGGACGCCGATCGTGGACACCTGGTGGCAGACCGAGACCGGCGCGATGATGATCTCGCCGCTGCCGGGCGTCACGGAGACCAAGCCGGGTTCCGCTCAGGTCCCGCTGCCCGGTATCTCCGCGACCGTCGTCGACGACGAGGCGCGGGAGGTGCCCAACGGCGGCGGTGGCTATCTGGTGCTCACCGAGCCGTGGCCGTCGATGCTGCGCACCATCTGGGGTGACGACCAGAGGTTCCTCGACACGTACTGGTCGCGGTTCGAGGGCAAGTACTTCGCCGGTGACGGGGCCAAGAAGGACGACGACGGTGACATCTGGCTGCTCGGCCGGGTGGACGACGTCATGCTCGTGTCCGGGCACAACATCTCCACGACCGAGGTGGAGTCGGCGCTCGTCTCGCATCCGTCGGTCGCCGAGGCGGCCGTCGTCGGTGCGGCCGACGAGACGACCGGGCAGGCCATCGTCGCCTTCGTGATCCTCCGCGGCACGGCGTCGGAGACCGAGCACCTCGTCGCCGACCTGCAGGGCCACGTCAGCGCCGCCCTCGGCCCCATCGCCAAGCCGAAGCGGATCCTGCCGGTCGCGGAGCTGCCGAAGACCCGCTCCGGCAAGATCATGCGCCGCCTGCTGCGGGACGTGGCGGAGAACCGTCAGCTCGGCGATGTCACCACGCTGACCGACTCGACGGTCATGGACCTCATCCAGGCGAAGCTTCCGGCGGCGCCGAGCGAGGACTGAGCAAGCCCTCAAGGGGCACCCGGCGACAAGCGCGCCGGGTGCCCCTTTTGCGTTTAACGTGAAGATCCCCCGACGAGCCCGGCCGCATCTTAGGTAAGCTAAGCAAACCGTCAAGAACATAACAACGAATCAAGGTGCGCCGGGAAGTCTGGTCGGCATGTGTTCCGTCCTGCCCACCGACCGGAGGTCTCCTCGTGGCCGCGCCCGCCCGCAACAGGGAAAACGCCAGCACCCGCAAGGTTTTCGGACGTCTGTCCCTGCCCGAGCGAACCTTCGTGGCGGACGCGCTGCGCGCCGAGACGGTCGGCGGTGTGCTGCTGCTCCTCGCCGCGATCGCCGCGCTGATCTGGGCGAACATACCCGCGCTGCACGACAGCTACGAGAGCGTCAGCCACTACCACCTCGGACCCGAGGCGCTCGGCCTGAACCTGTCGATCGCGCACTGGGCGGCCGACGGACTGCTCGCGATCTTCTTCTTCGTCGCCGGTATCGAGCTCAAGCGTGAGCTGGTCGCCGGTGATCTGCGCGACCCCAAGGCCGCCGTGCTGCCCGTCGTCGCGGCCCTGTGCGGGATGGCCGTACCGGCGCTCGTCTACACCCTCACCAACGTCACCGGCGGCGGCTCGCTGGCGGGCTGGGCCGTGCCCACCGCCACCGACATCGCCTTCGCACTGGCGGTGCTCGCGGTCATCGGTACGTCCCTGCCGAGCGCCCTGCGCGCCTTCCTTCTGACCCTCGCCGTCGTCGACGACCTGTTCGCGATCCTGATCATCGCGGTCTTCTTCACCGACACCCTCGACTTCGCCGCGCTCGGCGGCGCCGTCGTCGGCCTGCTCGTCTTCTGGCTGCTGCTGCGCAAGGGCGTCCGCGGCTGGTACCTCTACGTCCCGCTCGCCCTCGTCATCTGGGGGCTGATGTACAACAGCGGCATCCACGCCACGATCGCGGGCGTCGCGATGGGCCTGATGCTGCGCTGCCACCGCCACGAAGGCGAGGACCACTCCCCCGGCGAGCGCATCGAGCACCTCGTACGGCCGCTGTCGGCAGGCCTCGCTGTGCCGCTGTTCGCGCTGTTCAGCGCCGGTGTCTCCCTTTCGGGGGGCGCCCTGGGCGACGTATTCGCCCAGCCGGAGACGCTCGGCGTGGTGCTGGGTCTGGTCGTCGGCAAGGCGGTCGGCATCTTCGGGGGTACGTGGCTGACGGCACGTTTCACCAGGGCGTCGCTCAGTGATGACCTCGCCTGGCCGGACGTGTTCGCGGTGGCCTCACTGGCCGGCATCGGGTTCACCGTCTCGCTGCTGATCGGCGAGCTCGCCTTCGACGGCGACACGGTACTGACCGGCGAGATCAAGGCCGCGGTGCTGCTGGGCTCGCTCATCTCGGCGGCTCTGGCGACCGTCCTGCTGAAGGTACGGAACGCCAAGTACCGCAAGATGTGCGAGGACGAGGAGCGCGACGACGACCTCGACGGCATCCCGGACATCTACGAGGAGGACGACCCGGCGTACCACCTGCGGATGGCCGGCATCTACGAGCGCAAGGCCGCCGAGCACCGCCGGATCGCCGAGCTGATGACCGCGGAGAACGGCTCCGGCATGCCGAAGTGACGACCGGGGCAGGCGACGGGGACGACGGTCCGGCATGATCTGACGGGACGGTACAAAATGACCGTCGAAAAGAAGTCAGGCAGGAGAGGGAGACCGCGATGAGCGCACCCGACGGCAGCCCGGTCGGTACCGAACGCAGCATCGGCCAGCTGTTCGCCTCGGCGACCACCGAGATGTCCGCGCTGGTGCACGACGAGATCGCGCTGGCCAAGGCGCAGCTCAAGCAGGACGTCAAGCGCGGGGCGATGAGCGGCGGCGCGTTCTCGGTGGCCGCCGGCGTGCTGGTGTTCTCCCTTCCGATGCTGAACTTCGCGCTCGCGTACGGCATCCGGACCTGGAGCGACTGGAATCTCGCGATCTGCTTCCTGCTGTCCTTCGCGGCGAACGTGCTGATCGCGCTCGTCCTGGCGCTGATCGGCGTCGTCTTCGCGAAGAAGGCCAAGAAGGGCAAGGGTCCGCAGAAGGTCGCGGCGTCCGTGAAGGAGACGGCGGTCGTCCTGCAGAAGGCCAAGCCGCACCCGCGTGCCGAACTGCCGCAGGACCGGGTCCCGGAGGCCATCGAAGCTGTGGCACGCTCGTCGTCATGACCGACCCTTCGGCGCAGCCCGCCTCTGTCGTACGGCCGGACGGTCCCTGGACACACCGGGAAGTGGCCGCCAATGGCGCGCGCTTCCACATCGCCGAGATGGGCGACGGGCCGCTGGTGCTGCTGCTGCACGGCTTCCCGCAGTTCTGGTGGACCTGGCGGCACCAGCTGGTCGACCTCGCCGACGCCGGGTTCCGGGCCGTCGCGATGGACCTGCGGGGCGTCGGCGGCAGCGACCGTACGCCCCGGGGTTACGACCCGGGCAACCTCGCCCTCGACGTCACGGGCGTCGTACGGTCGCTCGGCGAGCCGGACGCCGCGCTCGTCGGGCACGACCTGGGCGGCTATATCGCGTGGACGGCGGCCGTGATGCGCCCGAAGCTCGTACGGCGGCTCGCGGTCACCTCGATGCCCCATCCGCGGCGCTGGCGGGCCGCCATGCTCTCCGACGTCCGGCAGACGGCCGCGGGCTCGTACATCTGGGGGTTCCAGCGGCCCTGGATCCCGGAGCGGCAGCTCATCGCGGACGACGGGGCGCTGGTCGCCCGGCTGATGCGGGACTGGTCGGGGCCGAGCCTGCCGGACGACAAGGCGGTGGACACGTACCAGCGCGCCATGTGCATCCCGTCGACCGCGCACTGCTCGATCGAGCCGTACCGGTGGATGGTGCGGTCCCTCGCCCGCCTGGACGGCGTCCAGTTCAACCGGCGGATGAAGCGGCCCGTCCGGGTACCGACGCTCCATCTCCATGGCTCCCTGGACCCGGTGATGCGGACCCGCAGCGCGGCCGGCTCCGGAGAGTACGTCGAAGCCCCGTACCGCTGGCGCCTGTTCGACGGTCTCGGCCACTTCCCGCACGAGGAGGATCCGGTCGCCTTTTCGACCGAACTGATCAGCTGGCTGAAGGATCCCGAACCCGATCGGTGACCGTGTCGACGCGCGCCGTGTCGCCCGTTCGGAACAACCGTCCTACGAACAGCCAAATGCCTGGCGCATAGGCCAATTGGGGGGCGTGGGGGCGGTTATCGACCTTGGGGCAGGGGCACACGTCGGGGTATGGGCTGGACGCACGACTACAGTGACGCAGCACGCAATCGACGCTCGGGCAACGCCTTGAGCTCTCACCAGCGAGGCACCCCGCAGCTGCCGGGCACCGACCTCCGCGTGGGCATCCCGCACATCCTGCGCCGCCGGGCCCGCTGGGTCTCCGTACGGCTGCGTCATACGCGCGGCTGAGCTCCGTACGGCCTACAGAGCGCAGTCGTCGCTGTCCACCCGCTGGTTCGCGGTGCGCCCCTTGGCGATGTCCTCCTGGATCTCGTCCGCGGTGAGCGCGTACCCCGTCTCGGCGTCGTCGAGGGACTTGGCGAAGACCACGCCGTACACCTGGCCTTCAGGGGTGAGCAGCGGGCCGCCGGAGTTGCCCTGGCGGACGGTCGCGTACAGGGAGTAGACGTCGCGGCTGACGGTGCCGCGGTGGTAGATGTCCGCTCCGCTGGCCGTGATGCGCCCGCGGACGCGCGCGGACCGCACGTCGTACGCCCCGTTCTCCGGGAAGCCGGCGACGATCGCGCTGTCCCCGCTGCCGGCGTCCTCGGTGGTGAACTTGAGCGCCGGAGCGTCCAGATCGGGTACGTCGAGTACGGCGATGTCGCGCTCCCAGTCGTAGAGGACGACCGTCGCGTCGTACTTCCTGCCCTCGCCGCCTATCTGGATGGTGGGCTCGTCGACGCCGCCGACGACATGCGCGTTGGTCATGACGCGGCGGTCGGAGAAGACGAAGCCGGTGCCTTCGAGGACCTTGCTGCAACTCTCGGCGGTGCCCATGACCTTGACGATGGAGCGCTGGGCGCGGGCGGCGACGGCGCTGCCGGCGAGGGCCGGGTCCGGGGGCGCGACCTCCTTGATCGGCTCGTTCGAGAACGGGCTGAAGACCTGCGGGAAGCCGTTCTGCGCGAGGACCGAGGTGAAGTCCTTGAACCAGGTGTCGGCCTGGGTGGGCAGCGCCTCCGACACCCCCAGCAGCACCTTGGAGTTGCGGACCTCCTTGCCCAGCGTGGGCAGCGTGGTCTGCGCGAGGGCGGAGCCGATGAGCCAGGCGACCAGGAGCATCGCCACGACGTTGACGAGCGCGCCACCGGTCGCGTCCAGGGCGCGGGCCGGGGACCAGGTGATGTACCGGCGCAGCTTGTTGCCGAGGTGGGTGGTGAGCGCCTGGCCGACGGAGGCGCAGACGATGACGACGACGACCGCGACGACGGCGGCGGTGGTGCCGACCTCGGAATTGTCGGTCAGCGCGTCCCAGATGACGGGCAGCACATAGACCGCGACGAGACCGCCGCCCAGGAAGCCGATCACCGACAGGATGCCGACGACGAAGCCCTGGCGATAGCCGACGATCGCGAACCACACGGCGGCGACCAGCAACAGGATGTCCAGCACGTTCACCGCTTCTAGCCTCGCCTCATCACGTCGCGGTCCCCACGGTCGGCTTCGGGGGTCCACCCTGCCGCGCAGCGGCGATCGAACACAGCGTTCCCCCCGGGTAGACACAACACGGCGCCCACCTTGTCATGACCGCCAGTCGAGCGGGACCTGCTTCTCGCGGTCCCATGGTCGCTCCCAGCCCGCGTAGTGCAGCAGGCGGTCGATGATCCCTGCCGTGAAGCCCCACACCAGGGCAGATTCGACCAGAAATGCCGGACCTCGGTGACCGCTGGGGTGGACGGTGGTGGCGCGGTGGGCGGGATCCGTGAGATCCGCCACGGGAACGGTGAAGACGCGCGCGGTCTCGTTCGGATCGACCACCCCGACCGGGGTCGGCTCGCGCCACCAGCCCAGCACCGGGGTCACGACGAAGCTGCTGACCGGGATGTACAGCTTGGGCAGCACGCCGAAGAGCTGGACCCCGGCCGGATCGAGGCCGGTCTCCTCCTCGGCCTCGCGGAGAGCGGCCCGCAGCGGCCCGTCGGCCTTCGGGTCGCCGTCCTCGGGGTCGAGGGCACCGCCCGGGAAGGACGGCTGCCCGGCGTGCGAGCGCAGCGAACTGGCCCGCTCCATCAGCAGCAGCTCGGGACCGCGCTCGCCCTCACCGAACAGGATCAGTACGGCGGACTGGCGCCCCGCGCCGTTCTCCGGCGGCAGGAAGCGGCTCAGCTGGAGCGGCTGCACCGTCTCCACCGCGTGCACCACCGGATCGAGCCAGCCGGGCAGGCCCTCCTTGCTGAGCGCCACCGGGCCGCCCTGTGTATCGCTTGCGCGCGTCATCGCCACCCCCGTCGTCCTGCACTGCCCAACGCCGGACGGCACCGAGATCGTTCCTGAGGACTCATCCGGCCCCCAGCGGCGGCGCCGGCTTGCCGCCCGCGTCCAGATACGCCTGCGGAGGCTTCAGGCGCTGGCCCGGGAAGCCGCCCTTCTCGTACTTGAGCAGCTTCTTCGCCTTCTCCGGGTCCGTCTCGCCCTCGCCGTACGCCGGGCAGAGCGGGGCGATGGGGCAGGCGCCGCAGGCGGGCTTGCGGGCGTGGCAGATGCGGCGGCCGTGGAAGATCACGTGGTGCGAGAGCATCGTCCAGTCGCTCTTGGGGAACAGCGCGGCGACATCGGCCTCGATCTTGTCCGGCTCGGTCGCGTCGGTCCACCGCCAGCGCCGCACCAGCCGCTGGAAGTGCGTGTCCACGGTGAGGCCGGGGCGGCCGAAGGCGTTGCCGAGCACGACGAACGCGGTCTTGCGGCCCACGCCGGGGAGCTTGACGAGGTCTTCGAGCCGGCCGGGGACCTCGCCGCCGAAGTCCGCCACGAGGGCCTTCGACAGCCCCATCACCGACTTGGTCTTGGCCCGGAAGAAGCCGGTCGGGCGAAGGATCTCCTCGACCTCCTCCGGGTTGGCGGCCGCCAGGTCCTCGGGCGTCGGGTACTTGGCGAAGAGCGCCGGGGTGGTCTGGTTGACGCGGAGGTCGGTGGTCTGGGCGGACAGCACGGTGGCCACCAGCAGTTGGAAGGGGTTCTCGAAGTCCAGCTCGGGGTGGGCGTACGGGTAGACCTCGGCGAGCTCGCGGTTGATCCGGCGGGCCCGGCGGACGAGGGCGGTGCGGGACTCCTCCTTCGTAGGCTTCGAAACCTGCGGAGGCTTCGAAGCCGCCTTCTTCACCGCGGCCGTCTTTTTCACAGGCTTCTTCACAGGCTCCTTTGTCACTTTTGCCGCTTTCTTTCCGCCGGTGGGGATCTGTTCGCCCACAGCAGAATCCCGACGTGCAACCACCCGTCCAGCCCCCTTGGCCTGTGCTCTCACCGGCGATTTGGACACCCGGCCAGCCTAAAGCCCGGCACTGACATCCGCCCCGGACCCGGGAGATCGGCCCCCGATTGGACCCCTGCCGCGTACCTCGGCACACCTGTGCGGCATCCTTGTGACAGATCACACTGTTTGGACCGTCCGGCAAAATGGGGAGCACGGTCCCCTGGTACGTGGGGGAGTGATCCCCTGAGCAGGTCGACAAGGAGAGAACTCGTGGACGACGTTCTGCGGCGCAATCCGCTCTTCGCGGCGCTCGATGACGAGCAGTCCGCGGAGCTGCGCGCCTCCATGAGTGAGGTGACCCTCGCACGTGGCGACTCCCTGTTCCACGAGGGCGACCCGGGCGACCGGCTCTATGTCGTCACCGAGGGCAAGGTCAAGCTCCACCGCACCTCGCCCGACGGCCGCGAGAACATGCTGGCCGTCGTCGGCCCCGGCGAGCTCATCGGCGAACTGTCGCTCTTCGACCCGGGCCCGCGCACGGCGACCGCCACCGCGCTGACCGAGGTCAAGCTGCTGGGCCTGGGCCACGGCGACCTCCAGCCCTGGCTGAACGCCCGCCCCGAGGTGGCCACCGCGCTGCTGCGCGCCGTCGCCCGCCGGCTGCGCAAGACCAACGACCAGATGTCCGACCTGGTCTTCTCCGACGTCCCCGGCCGTGTCGCGCGCGCCCTGCTGGACCTCTCCCGCCGCTTCGGCGTGCAGTCCGAAGAGGGCATCCACGTCGTCCACGACCTCACGCAGGAGGAGCTGGCCCAGCTGGTCGGCGCCTCCCGCGAGACGGTCAACAAGGCGCTCGCCGACTTCGCCCAGCGCGGATGGCTCCGCCTCGAGGCACGCGCGGTGATCCTGCTGGACGTGGAGCGGCTCGCCAAGCGCTCGCGGTAGCCACCTCGTTGACGACGTTCAGGGGGCTCGACTCCCTCGGCTTCATCGAGCGTGAGGGCTCTCTCGGGCAGGTCCCGCCCGCCTTCCGTCCCGTCGTCGCCGCCACCCGGGACCGCGTGCTCGATCTCTTCGGGGCGCGGTTGGACAGCGCGTACCTCTACGGGTCGATTCCGCGGGGCACCGCGCGCGTGGGGCGCAGCGATCTGGATCTGCTCGCCGTGCTGCGCGAGGAGCCCGGTGCCGCGGACCGGGAGGGCGCGCGGACGCTGGGTGAGGCGGTCGACAAGGAGTTTCCGCAGGTCGACGGGGTCGGGATCCTGCTGGTCAGCCAGGCACAGGTACTGAGCGAGCCGGAGCGGTACGACCTGGGGTGGTTCGTCGCGTGCCTGTGCACGCCGCTGCTCGGCGAGGATCTCGCCGAGTACCTGCCGCGCTACCGGCCCGACTCGCTGCTCGCCCGCGAGACCAACGGCGACCTCGCCCTGCTCCTCCCCCGCTGGCGCGAACGGATCGCCGCGGCCGACTCCGCCGACGAGGCCCGGCGGCCCCTCGTACGCCTCATGTCCCGCCGCCTCGTCCGCACCGGCTTCACGCTCGTGATGCCGCGCTGGAACGGCTGGACGAGCGATCTGGCCGACATGGCCGAGGCGTTCGCCGCGTACTACCCCGCGCGCGGAGAGCAGATGCGGGCCGCCGCCGTCCTCGGGTACGAGCCCACCGGCGAGCGCGAAGTCCTGGTGTCGTACGTCGCCGACATCGGCCCATGGCTCGCCGAGGAGTACGCGCGCGTGCACGGCGTCAAAGCGCCCCGGCCCAACCCCTAGATGAGGCCGTGCTCCTCCAGATAGTCCAGCTGGGCCCGTACCGACAACTCCGCCGCGGGCCACAGGGACCGGTCCACGTCCGCGTACACATGGGCGACGACCTCCGACGGCGTGCGGTGGCCGTTCTCCACGGCCGTCTCGATCTGGGCGAGACGGTGGGCACGGTGGGCGAGATAGAACTCCACGGCGCCCTGGGCGTCCTCCAGGACCGGTCCATGGCCCGGCAGGACGGTGTGGACGCCGTCGTCGACGGTGAGGGACCTCAGCCGTCGCAGGGAGTCCAGATAGTCGCCCAGACGGCCGTCGGGGTGCGCCACGACCGTCGTACCGCGGCCCAGGATCGTGTCGCCGGTCACGACCGCCCGGTCGGCCGGCAGATGGAAGCACAGGGAGTCCGAGGTGTGCCCGGGCGTCGGTACGACCCTCAGCTCCAGGCCGCCGACCGTGACCACGTCCCCGGCCGCCAGCCCCTCGTCGCCCAGCCGCAGCGCCGGATCCAGGGCCCGCACGTTCGTACCGGTCAGCTCGGCGAAACGGGCGGCGCCTTCGGCGTGGTCGGGGTGACCGTGTGTCAGCAGGGTCAGCGCGACGCGCTTGCCGGCCTTCTCGGCGGTGTCGAGGACGGTGCGCAGGTGGCTCTCGTCCAGGGGGCCCGGGTCGATCACCACGGCCAGTTCGGAGTCGGGCTCCGACAGCACCCACGTGTTGGTGCCGTCCAGGGTCATCGCCGAGGCGTTGGGCGCAAGGACGTTGACGGCCCGTGGGGTGGCGGGGCCCGAGAGGACCCCGCCCCTGGGCTGGCCGGGGAGGGCGGCTGCGTCGGTCATGCGGAGGTTCCTCCCGTCAGGCTGGGCAGCACGTCAGGTCGCCGGTCGGAGGCCGGCGCAGCGTCCCGAAGCCTGCGGAGCAGTGCGAGGGGCGCACGAGGAATTGGGTCCCCGCCCCTCGGCTGGCCGGGGAGGGCGGCTGCGTCCGTCATACGAGGGGATCCTCCGGGGCGTACGGGGCGGCGGTCCGGTTCAGGGGAGGGGTCATGCTTCAGGCCCCGCCCGTGGGGATGTGCTTCGTGAACTCGTCGTGGCCCGGCCAGGACAGCACGATCTCGTCGTCCTCGAGGCGGGCCTTGGCCAGGACAGGGGTCATGTCACGGCCGGGGGCGGCAGCGAGCGCCGCGGCGGCCGTGGCGTACGGGGACAGCTGGCGCAGGGTCGCGATGGTGGGCGGCATCATCAGCAGCTCGCCCTTGTCGTACGACGCGGCGGCGTCGGCCGGTGCCGTCCACACCGTGCGGTCGGCCTCCGTGGAGACGTTCCGGGTGCGCTGGCCCTTAGGGAGGGCCGCCACGAAGAACCAGGTGTCATAGCGACGTGGTTCGAACTCCGGGGTGATCCAGCGGGTCCAGGCGCCCAGCAGATCCGACCGGAGGACCAGGCCACGGCGCTCCAGAAACTCCGCGAAGGACAGATCCCGGGCGACCAGGGCGGCACGGTCCGCCTCCCAGTCGTCGCCGGTGGTGTCACCGACGACGGAGTCGGGCGTGAGGCCCGCGAGAAGGACGCCTGCCTCCTCGTACGTCTCCCGTACCGCCGCGCAGACGATCGCCTGGGCCTCCGTCGTCTCGTCGACGCCGAGCCTGTCCGCCCACCACGCGCGCGTGGGGCCCGCCCAGCGGATGTGGTGGTCGTCGTCGCGCGGGTCGACACCACCGCCCGGATACGCGTACGCGCCTCCGGCGAAGGCCATGGAGGCGCGTCTGCGCAGCATGTGGACGGCGGGGCCGGCGTCGGTGTCCTTCAGGAGCATGACGGTGGCCGCACGCCTCGGGGTGACCGGGGTGAGGGTTCCTTCCGCGAGGGCGCGGATCAGGGCCGGCCACTCCTGGGGATACCACTGCCCGTTTGCCATGGGCGGAGGGTATCCCGGGGTGGGCTGATGTTCGAGATGGACCCGGCGCCGTTACGGCACCAGCTCCACCTGGACCTCGACCTCCACCGGCGCGTCCAGCGGCAACACCGCCACGCCCACCGCGCTGCGCGCGTGCACGCCCTTGTCACCCAGGACCGCGCCGAGGAGTTCGCTCGCGCCGTTGAGGACACCCGGCTGGCCGGTGAAGTCCGAGGCCGAGGCGACGAAGCCGACGACCTTCACCACGCGCGCGATGCGATCCAGGTCACCCACGACGGACTTGACCGCGGCGAGGGCGTTCAGCGCGCACGTGCGGGCGAGCTCCTTGGCCTCCTCGGGCGTGACCTCCGCACCCACCTTGCCGGTGACCGGAAGCTTGCCGTCCACCATCGGGAGCTGGCCGGCGGTGTAGACGTACACACCACTCTGGACAGCCGGCTGGTACGCGGCGAGCGGCGGGACGACCTCCGGCAGGGTCAGGCCGAGCTCGGCCAGCTTCGTCTCGACCGCGCTCACTGCTTCTCCCGCTTCAGGTAGGCCACCAGCTGCTCGGGGTTGTTCGGCCCGGGCACGACCTGGACGAGCTCCCAGCCGTCCTCGCCCCAGGTGTCCAGAATCTGCTTCGTGGCGTGGACGAGCAGTGGCACGGTTGCGTATTCCCACTTGGTCATGGGGCCGACTGTATCCGCTGCCGCGCGAGGCCTCGCGCGCACGTTGTCCACAGCCTCCGGCGTACTCCGCCGGCCGTTTGGTTAGGCTCGAATATGTGAGCAGGCTCCAGGTCGTCAGCGGCAAGGGCGGAACCGGTAAGACCACGGTGGCCGCCGCACTCGCGTTGGCCCTCGCCACCGAGGGGAAGCGCACGCTTCTCGTCGAGGTCGAGGGTCGGCAGGGCATCGCACAGCTCTTCGAGACGGAGGCGCTCCCTTACGAGGAGCGCAAGATCGCCGTCGCTCCCGGGGGCGGGGAGGTGTACGCACTCGCCATCGACCCCGAACTGGCCCTGCTGGACTACCTCCAGATGTTCTACAAGCTGGGCGGCGCGGGCCGGGCCCTGAAGAAGCTTGGCGCCATCGACTTCGCCACCACCATCGCCCCGGGCCTGAGGGACGTACTCCTGACCGGCAAGGCATGCGAGGCCGTGCGCAGGAAGGACAAGGCCGGACGGTTCGTGTACGACTACGTCGTCATGGACGCGCCGCCCACCGGGCGCATCACCCGCTTCCTGAACGTCAACGACGAGGTGGCCGGGCTCGCGAAGATCGGCCCGATACACAATCAGGCGCAGGCCGTGATGCGGGTGCTGAAGTCCAAGGAGACGGCCGTCCACCTGGTGACGCTGCTCGAGGAGATGCCCGTACAGGAGACCGTGGACGGGATCTCCGAGCTGCGGGGAGCGCGGCTGCCGGTGGGGCGGATCATGGTGAACATGGTGCGGCCCGAGGTGCTGGACGCGGCCGACCTGGATCTCGTACGAGCCGTGCCGCGGACCTCGGTCGCCAGGTCGCTGTCCGCGGCCGGACTCGGCGGCGCGCGGCGCGGCGGGAACGCCGAGAAACTGGTCGATCCGCTGCTGACGCAGGCCGAGGAGTACGCCGAGCGGTACACGCTGGAGCACGAACAGCGGGCCGTCCTGAGCGAGCTGGGCCTGCCGCTGCATGAACTGCCGCTGCTCGCCGAGGGCATGGACCTGGCGGGCCTGTACGAACTGGCCACGGAGTTGCGGGAACAGGGGATGTCATGAGTCCGGACCACTCGGCCCACACGCACGACACCGCCCGCCACCACCTCTCCCCCGCGCGCATGCTCGACGTCGATCCGCTGATCGACGATCCGAAGACCCGCATCGTGGTGTGCTGCGGCTCGGGCGGGGTCGGCAAGACGACCACGGCGGCGGCGCTGGGGCTACGTGCCGCCGAGCGCGGCCGGAAGGTGGTCGTCCTCACCATCGACCCGGCCCGCCGGCTCGCCCAGTCCATGGGCATCGACTCCCTCGACAACGTCCCGCGCCGGGTGAAGGGCGTGGACGGCGAGGGCGAGTTGCACGCCATGATGCTCGACATGAAGCGCACCTTCGACGAGATCGTCGAGGCGCACGCGGACCCCGAGCGGGCGGCCGCGATCCTGGGCAACCCCTTCTACCAGTCGCTCTCGGCGGGCTTCGCGGGCACGCAGGAGTACATGGCGATGGAGAAGCTGGGGCAGCTGCGGGCGAAGGACGAGTGGGACCTGATCGTCGTCGACACGCCCCCGTCCCGTTCGGCGCTGGACTTCCTGGACGCGCCCAAGCGGCTCGGTTCCTTCCTGGACGGGCGGTTGATCCGGCTGCTGACGGCGCCGGCGAAGCTGGGCGGCCGCGCCGGGATGAAGTTCCTGAACGTCGGCATGTCGATGATGACCGGCACGCTCGGCAAGCTGCTGGGCGGTCAGCTGCTGAAGGACGTACAGACGTTCGTGGCGGCGATGGACACGACCTTCGGCGGGTTCCGCACGCGCGCGGACGCGACGTACAAGCTGCTGCAGGCGCCCGGGACGGCGTTCCTGGTGGTCGCGGCGCCTGAGCGGGACGCGCTGCGGGAGGCCGCCTACTTCGTGGAGCGGCTGGCCGCGGAGGACATGCCGCTGGCGGGTCTGGTGCTCAACCGGGTCCACGGCAGCGGCGCCACCCGGCTGTCGGCCGAGCGGGCGCTCGCAGCCGCGGAGAATCTTGATCTCGTGGGTGACCCCGCCGCGGAAAATCTTGAAGAGCCCCGCATTGTCGATCAGGAGGGCGGGAAAGCTGGACTTCGTAACTCTCCCGACCCGTACGGCAGTTCAGAATCTCCCGCTCCCGCAACACCAGCGCCGGCCGAAGGCTCCCCCGCCGATACCGCCGACCAGGACCCGGAGCGCTCCGTCGACCAGCTCACCGCAAGCCTGTTGAGGCTGCACGCCGAGCGCATGCAGCTGCTCTCCCGCGAGCAGCGCACGCGTGATCGCTTCACCGCACTCCACCCGGAGGTGGCGATGGCCGAAGTGGCCGCGCTGCCCGGCGACGTACACGACCTCGCGGGGCTGCGGGACATCGGGAACCGGCTCGCGGCCAACCGGCCGGAGCTGCCGAGCAGTGACTGAGGGAACCCCCTGAAGGGGTGGCTTCAGCCCACCGCCGCGTAGTTCTCGTACACCTCGTCGTCGTCGAGGGGCAGAATGCCGGCCCCCCGCTCGTACTCCGTCCGCGCGGTCTCCAGCAGTCGGCGCCAGGAGGTCACGGTGGGCCGCCTGCGCAGCAGTGCGCGGCGCTCCCGCTCGGTCATTCCTCCCCACACGCCGAACTCGACGCGGTTGTCCAGCGCATCGGCCAGGCACTCGGTCCGCACCGGACATCCGGTGCACACCGCCTTGGCCCTGTTCTGCGCTGCTCCTTGAACGAACAGTTCGTCCGGATCGGTAGTGCGACAGGCCGCCTGCGCACTCCAGTCGGTTACCCAGCCCATACCGGCGCCGTCCTCTCCCGAATCGAGGCTCCCCCACGGCGGCAGCGGCATATTCACCGCCGCCAGTTGAGGACGTTACGGAAGGTGGGCACAGCGCAACACCCCCAGCGGGCCCAATCTTGAATGGCCCGAACGGACTATGGGTAAGCGGCAGATCACCCGGGGGAGTGAGGTGACGACATGCGTGATCATCCCGGCAAACCGGGACAGTTCTCCAGAGTCACAACGGACGCCGAGTGACACACAAGGCGGATTCGGGCACGCGCCTACAAAAAAGTTGGGCTACTTCCGGAACGATTCGGGGTCGCCGGACGTATTGATACGTGACCTCACTGCTGTGACAGTTGAGAGCAGCTTAGGCCAAGGCCTGTCGGCGTGTCCGGCGAATGAGAAGGTAGGCGGTCGGCGTTGCCATGCCGTGATCCGGACGGGCTCGGGACACTTGTGTGTACCCCTGTATGTGACGGGTTCGAACCTCTCGGGACCCACCGGTCCCTCGGATCGGACTCAAGTACGGATTAGGCTGCCCTCATGCGAAAGAAGCGCTCGGGTGGTGGGCTGTCGCCCACGCAGGAGGCCGCAAAGTTCCTCGGTGTCAGTGTGCTCGCGGGAGCTGTGCTGGCCGGCATCGCGCTGCCCGCGTTCGGCGCGCTGGGGCTGGCCGCGAAAGAATCGGTCGAGGGGTTCGACAAGATCCCGGCCAACCTCAAGCAGCCACCGCTGAGCCAGCGCACCACCATCCTCGACGCCAAGGGCGACCAGATCGCCACGGTCTACTCCCGTGACCGCACGGTGGTCGACCTCAAGCACATCTCGCCGTACATGCAGAAGGCGATCGTCGCGATCGAGGACTCGCGCTTCTACCAGCACGGCGCGATCGACCTTAAGGGCGTCCTGCGCGCGCTGAACCGGAACGCGCAGAGCGGCGGCGTCGCCGAGGGCGCGTCCACGCTCACCCAGCAGTATGTGAAGAACGTCTTCGTGGAGGAGGCCGGCGACGACCCGACGAAGGTCGCCCAGGCCACCCAGCAGACCCTCGGCCGCAAGATCAAGGAGCTGCAGTACGCGATCCAGGTCGAGGAGGAGCTCGGCAAGAAGAAGATCCTCGAGAACTACCTGAACATCACGTTCTTCGGCCAGCAGGCGTACGGCGTCGAGGCGGCCGCCCGGCGGTACTTCTCCAAGTCCGCCAAGGACCTCAACCTCCAGGAGTCGGCCCTCCTCGCCGGCATCGTCCAGTCCCCCAGCCGGTACGACCCCGTCAACGACGAGGCCGAGGCCACCAAGCGGCGCAACACCGTGCTGCAGCGCATGGCCGACGTCGGCGACGTCTCCCAGGCGGAGGCCGACAAGGCCAAGGAGGCACCGCTGGGGCTGAAGGTCAGCAAGCCGAAGAACGGGTGCATCACGGCGGTCAAGGGCGCCGGCTTCTTCTGCGACTACGTGCGCGAGGTGTTCCTGAGCGACAAGACCTTCGGCAAGACCAAGGAGGCCCGGGCGAAGGTCTGGAACCAGGGCGGTCTGACGATCCGTACGACGCTCGACCCGCAGGCCCAGGAGTCGGCCCAGCAGTCGATCAAGGATCACGTGTACAAGACCGACGAAGTGGCGACCGCCGCCACCATCGTCGAGCCGGGCACCGGCAAGATCCTGGCGATGGGCCAGTCGCGTCCGTACGGCTTCGGCAAGAACGAGACGCAGCTCAACCTCTCCGTGAACCGGGCGATGGGCGGCGGCGCGGGCTATCAGCCCGGTTCGACGTTCAAGCCGATCGTGGCGGCGGCCGCGCTGGAGGGCGGTATGCCGGCGAACAAGACGTATGCGGCGCCGTACGAGATGAACTACCCGAGCCCGATCCAACAGTGCGACGGCAAGGTCTACCGCAACGACGGGCCCGACCCGGTCAAGCTCACCAACGAGAACGAGACCGAGGTGGGCCCGTACTCCATGGAGGAAGCGACGGCGAAGTCCGTCAACACCTACTACGTGGAGATGATCGCCGACATCGGCACCTGCCCGGTGGTCGAGATGGCCAAGAAGATGGGCGTCCAGCGGGCGGACGGCGCGAAGATGGACCAGGGTCCGGCGATCGCCCTCGGCACCCAGGAGATGTCCCCGCTGACCATGGCCGCCGGTTACGCGACCTTCGCCTCGCGCGGGATGTACTGCACACCGGTCGCCATCGAGTCCATCAGCCAGCGGATCGGCGGAAAGACCAAGTCGCTCGACGTCCCGAAGTCGACCTGCTCGCGCGCCATGTCCGAGAACACGGCCGACACCATCAACACGCTGCTGCGAGGCGTGGTCGAGGACGGTACGGGTACCCAGGCCGGACTCGGCAGCCGGCCGAGCGCCGGTAAGACCGGTACGACGGACGAGCGTTACGCCGCCTGGTTCGTGGGCTACACGCCCAACATGGCCGGTGCCGTCTGGGTCGGCGACCCCGCGCACGACCGGCAGATGTCCGACATCACCATCGGCGGCGTCGATTACGACAAGGTGTTCGGTGGTGAGGTCCCCGGCCCCATCTGGCGGGACATGATGACCGGCGCGCTGGCGGACAAGGAAGCGCCCCCGTTCAACCTCGTCGACATCCCGGAGGCCGACACGGGCCGCGGCGACGGCGATGGCGACGGAGACGGCAATGGGAACGGCAACGACGACGGTGACAACGGCGACGAGAACGGCGGCCTCATCGGCGGTCTGATCGGTGGCGGCAACGGCGGCGCCGAACCGACGCCCTCCTTCTCCATCCCGGAGAACCTTTTCGAGGGGCAGGACGGCGGGAACAACGGGAACGGGAATGGGGGGAACTGGCCCTGACGGGGCCGGTAGTTCCGGTACGACGTGATGGGGGCGCCCCTTTTCGAAGAGGCGCCCCCATTGTCGTAAGGCCGCCGGGACAGCTGTCGCATGTCGCCGCAGGAGCGGCTGCTGTCAGCCCCGTCGCCCCGTCGCCCCGTCAGCCCGCGAGCAGCTTCTTGACCGCGGCGGCGACGCGGCCGCCCTCCGCCTGCCCGGCGACCTTCGGGTTCACGATCTTCATGACGGCGCCCATGGCGCGCGGCCCCTCGGCGCCCGCCGCCCTGGCCTCCTCGACGGCCTGCGCGACGATCTGCTCCAGCTCGGCGTCGCCGAGCTGCTTGGGCAGGTACGCGGCGAGCACCTCGCCCTCCGCCTTCTCCCGCTCGGCCTGCTCGGGGCGACCGCCCTGCGCGAAGGCGTCGGCGGCCTCGCGCCGCTTCTTCGCCTCACGGGTGATCACCTTCTGCACCTCGTCGTCGGAGAGCTCGCGCTTCTCCTTGCCCGCGACCTCCTCCTTGGTGATCGCGGAGAGCGTCAGCCGGAGCGTCGAGGAGCGGAGCTCGTCGCGCTCCTTGATCGCGGTGTTGAGGTCGTCCTGCAGCTTCGACTTGAGGTTGGTCATGCGTTTGATTGTCGCAGGTACGGGACGACCGACGCCCGTTGATTTAGCGGGAGGTCGGGCGCGGTCGGCCCAGGGCCCGGCGCAGGGAACGGCCGCGGTCTGACACGATGGTTGTATGCGCGCGCGATACGGAGTTCCCCTGGGAATCGCGGCGGCTGGTGCCGCCGGTCTGGTCTATGCGGCGGGTGTCGAGACCCGCTCCTTCCGTCTGAGGCGGGTGACCGTCCCGGTCCTGCCTGCCGGGATGCGGCCGCTGCGCATGCTCCAGGTCTCCGACATCCACATGGTGAGCGGCCAGCGCAAGAAGCAGCGCTGGCTGCGCTCGCTGGCCGGCCTGCGCCCCGACTTCGTCCTCAACACGGGCGACAACCTGTCCGACCCGGAGGGCGTCCCCGAGGTGCTGGACGCGCTGGGCCCGCTGATGGAGTTCCCGGGTGCGTACGTCTTCGGCTCCAACGACTACTACGGCCCCACCCTCCGCAACCCCGGCCGGTACTTGACCGAGAAGCTCCGGGGCAAGCACGGCCTCAACGGCAACCCGCCGGTCGTGGGCGCCGTCCACAACCCGTGGGAGGACATCCGGGACGGCTTCGACGCGGCGGGCTGGCTGAACCTGACGAACACGCGCGGCACGCTGAAGATCGAGGGCGCGTCGGTCGAGCTGACGGGAGTGGACGACCCGCACATCAAGCGGGACCGGTACGAGCGGGTGGCCGGCGGCCCCTCCGGCGACGCCGACTTCTCGATGGGCGTGGTGCACGCACCGTATCTGCGCGCGCTGGACGCGTTCACGGCGGACGGCTATCCCCTGATCCTCGCGGGCCACACACACGGCGGCCAGCTGTGCATCCCCTTCTACGGCGCCCTGGTCACCAACTGCGACCTGGACACGGAGCGCGTGAAGGGGCTGTCCACGCATCAGGCGGAGGGTCGTACGGCGTATCTGCATGTGTCGGCGGGGTGCGGGACCAGCAGGTATGCGCCGGTACGGTTCGCGTGCCCGCCGGAGGCGACGTTGTTGACGCTGGTGGGACGGGAGTAGGACGGAGCAGGAGTACAGGCGTAGGTCGGGAGCGGGACGGGAGCAGCAGGCGGGAGTAGGACGGGAGTAGCGACGGTGACGGCGATGACCGGGTAACCCACACGGCCCACCCGTATCGCCCGTTTTGTCCACGCTCCTTAGCGTGAGGGCATGACCGCCCCGATACCCAGGGACATCCCGGACCTGCCCGCGATTCCCGGAGTACCCGCGCTGCTGCCCTCGCCCGTCCCCGCCACGGCGGTGGTGCCTCCCGTACGGCGCCCGGTGGCCGCCGTGTTCCGGCTGCTGGTCGCCCTGATGGCGGCCGGAGCCGTGGCCATCGACCTGACCCTGGGCAGCCCCGTCCGGGTCCTGAGCTACTTCACGATCCAGAGCAACATCCTGCTGGCCCTGGTCCTCACCCTCGCGGCCCGCCGCTCCTGGACCGCCCGCCGCCCACTGCCGTCGGCTCTGACCGGCGCGACACTCCTCTACGTCGCGGTCACCGGCCTCGTCTACCACCTGCTGCTGGTGAATGCCGCGAGCCCGTTCTCGATGACCGGCGAGATGGCAGCGCCGACGGGCATACAGGCGATCACTAACCAAGTACTGCACACGGTCACGCCGATCGCGGCGGTCCTGGACTGGCTGCTGCTGACGGCACCCGGCCATCTGCACCTGCGCCAGACGGCGACGTGGCTCCTCTACCCGCTCGCCTACCTGGCGTTCTCCCTCACCCGGGGCGAACTGATCCTGTCCGGCACGCCAGCCCGCTACCTCTACCCCTTCCTCGACGTCGGCCACCACGGCTACAAGAGCGTCCTCGGCAACGCCCTCCTCCTCGGCCTCGCCATCTACGCCCTGGCCGTCCTCCTGACAGCACTCGACCACATCCGCCCGAACCCCCTCCGCCACCGCCCCCGCCACCGCACGAAAACCGGATTTCGTCTCCAGCCACCGGTGGGCTAAAGTAAACGACGTCGCCGCGACGAGCAGCGACGATCGGGGTGTAGCGCAGCTTGGCAGCGCGCTTCGTTCGGGACGAAGAGGTCGTGGGTTCAAATCCCGCCACCCCGACGCAGGTCAAAGGGCCAATCGCATGATCGCGATTGGCCCTTTGTCGTGCTCGGGGGGCCGAACAGGGGGCCAACGAAGTTGATCAGGCGATGGCGTTTGCCTTTTCGTCGTCCCGTTCCTGGTCACCATCGTCGATCTCGTACATCGCTTCGGTGCACTTCGTGATGACCGCCGGAGCTGTTGGCGGTAGACCGCTTCGATGGTGGCCTGACTGCTGTGACTGACCAGCAGCGCGATCGTCTCCAGCGGGACCCTCGGCGCTTGCGCCACACCAGCTCCGGTCTCCGCTCAGCAGCGGGAGGCTCCCCCCGCGGGCTCGTGCGCGGCGTGCTGGCCGGGCGGGGTTATCGGAGCTGAAGCGACTCGTCGGTCGAAGCGAGGCGGGTGACATCGACGGAACCGGCTCCGGGCTGCGGCTGGGGGATGAGGGCCCATAGGGCCGCCAGTGCGGCGATGGTGGCCAGGAGGGCGGTGGATCCGGTGCGGCCCTTCGCCCAGCGGGCCCGGTATCGGATCGGATCTTCCACCAGGACCTTGGAGAGCCAAGCGGCAGCGATGGAGACGGCGAGGATGACGGCCGTGCGGCTCCAGTCCGACATGCCGAGGCGTTCCTCGCTCAGCAGAAGGTAGACGGGCCAGTGCCACAGGTAGAGGCTGTAGGAGATCAGGCCGGACCAGCGCAGGGGAGGCGCGGCGAGGACGCGGCCGACCGAAGTCCGGGGCGCCTGGGCGAGGAAGGCGATGAGCAGGGCAGCGGCCAGCGCATGGAGGAAGAGCCCGCCTTGGAACAGGGAGGGAGCGTCCTGCCCGTTGGCCGTGGCCCAGTACGCCCCGATCCCGCATGCCAGGACCAGGCTCGCCCAGCCGGCCGCGCGTTCTCGAACGCGGGCCAGGAGGTGGGAGGCCGGTGCCGTGGCCATCAGCGAGCCGAGGAGGAGTGAGAAGGCACGGGTGTCAGTGCCTTCGTAGACGCGTGTGGTGTCGGTCGGGACAGTGAACACGATCATGAGGACCAGCGAGACGGCGGCTCCGGCCGCGGCCATGGCGGCGACGCGCTGGTGTGCGTGGCGGCCGCGGGCCGCAAGCCCGAGGAGCAGGGGCCAGATCAGGTAGAACTGCTCCTCGACGGCGATGCTCCACAGATGGCCGAAGACCCGTGTGTCGGCCGAGTTCCAGTATCCGACCTGGTCGGAGATGAAGTGCCAGTTGGCGAGGTTCGCCGCCACCCACGGTGCGTCGTCGAGAGCGTAGTGGAGCAGAGACGGCGGGCCGAACGCCCAGACAAGGATCAGGGTGCCCGCGATCGTGACGGCGAGCGCGGGAAGCAGGCGGCGTGCGCGCCGCCCCCAGAAGGCGACGAGGTCGATGCGGCCGCTGTGCCCCTGCGTCTCCTTCAGCAGAAGACCGGTGATCAGGAAGCCGGACAGCACGAAGAACAGGTCGACGCCGAGAAAGCCGCCGCTGAAGTGGCCGGCGTGGAAGAACAGCACACCCAGGACGGCCAGACCGCGCAAACCGTCCAGCGGTGCGATGTGCTTCGTGGCATACGGCTCCGGGGTGGTGGCGGTGCGAGCGTGGCGGTCGGTGCTCACAGGCGGAACCTGGGTGGGCATGGGTCTCCCTCGGGAGGGGCGAGGCGGGCCCGGCTACGAGCCCGGGACGGGGAAGGTGGAGGCAAACCGGGCTCCGGGCTCGGGCTGCCTCGCGGTCGGCGTACGGTCACGACGGGCGACGGCCCTCCCGGCCGTGGGCTACAGGCCGTTGGCTACTGGCAGCCGAGCCGGCTGTAGACCTTGTCGCCGGTCCATTCCCCGGTTGCCCACTTGTCCACTGCGGCCGGAGTGAAGCCGTACTGCTTGCCCAGCTCCTCGCCGAACCACTTGGCGAACGCGGCCGAGCCCTGCTGGCAGGAGTGGATGCCGTCCTTGCTGCGCTGTGCCTTGGCTGCCGCGCTGTCGGTGCCCCACAGGGCGGCGGCGTCGAGGAAGCGGACCATGTCCGGGTGCTTGTCCGCGACATCCTTGGCGGACTTCGGTGCGGTTTTGATCGCGGCTTCGTGCGGCTTGTAGAAGTCGTCTGCCTTGAAGGGAGGTGCGGACACGATGAGGAGTTCGGCGCCCGCGTCGTTCACCGTCTTGACCAGACGCTCGTAGGCGGTGCGCTGTTCGTCGGGGGTGCCCCAGTCGTAGGTGGAGATCTGGTAAGCGACGACGTCCGGTTTGAAGGACGCCAGCTCCTTCGGGAGCGTCTTCCAGGTTGAATCCGCGATCTCGCCGACGACACCGCCGCCCCCGGCGGCGGCCATCGACCTGAACTCCATGTGGCCGGCCTTCATCGCCGCGCCGAGGGCGGGGGCCTCGACCTCGCCGATGGAGTCGCCCATCCACAGCAGCTTGTCCGGCTTCGTGTCGCTCTTCCGGCTGCCGGACGCCTGTTGGTCGCCGGTTGCGGCGGTGTCGCGGCCGACGGCGGTGTCGGAGCCGTTGCCGGATCCTCCGCAGGCGGTGAGTCCGAGCACGGCCGCCGCGACGGCAAGGGTGAAGCCGGCAGTGCGACGGGCGGAGCGCTTGAGGCGCGGGGAGGCAGTGGTCTCGTTGTTCATGTCTCCAGCGGAACCCGCCCGAACGCCGCCCGGGCGGGCCGTCATCGTTTCATCATGGAACGCGGAACCGGGCGTCATACGCTTCGAACACCCTGGTAGAACAAGGCCGCCAGCCGGAGAAGAGCACACCATCCATGGCACGAGTCCTGCTCATCGAAGACGACCCCGCCGTACAGAAAGGCGTCACCCTCGCGCTGAAGCGCCGGGGCCATGAAGTGGAAGTCGTCGGCAGCGGCGAGACCGGACTGCTGGCCCTGGAACGCTGTCGACCCGACCTGGTGCTGCTCGACCTGATGCTGCCGCGGATGAGCGGCCTGGAAGTGTGCCGCCGGATCCGGGAGAGCAAACAGATTCCCATCATCATCCTCTCCGCACGCGGCGACGAGATCGACATGGTCGTCGGCCTGGAGGCGGGCGCCGACGACTACATCGTCAAACCGGCCGGCACGGAGATCATCGAGGCCCGGATGAAAGCCGTCCTGCGCCGGGTCGCGCCCGCCCAGGACACACAGGCGGCAGCGCACACGACGACAGGGGCGGAGCACCATGCGGATCTCACCGTGGACCGCACCACTTTGGTGGTGACCAAGCACGGCGTTGAACTGGCCCTCGCCCCCTCCGAACTCAAGCTGCTGCTGTTCCTCACCGCCTCCCCCGGCCAGGTCTACAGCCGCCAGCAGCTTCTGGAACAGGTCTGGGAGCACTCCTTCTACGGCGATGTCCGCCTCGTCGACGCCTGTGTGATGCGGCTGCGTGCCAAGATCGAGGACGATCCACGGAAGCCGGTGTACGTACAGACCGTTCGCGGCTTCGGCTACCGCTTCGGACCCCTCTGATGAACATCAGGCTCCGCGTCCCCAGGGGGCTGCGGGTACGGCTCGTCGTCGCCTTCCTCCTGGCCACGGCCTTCGGCGCTCTGCTCACCGCGGGCCTCACCTACCACCAGGCCCGCTCGTCCATCCTGGAGCGCAGCCAGAACACCGCCGTCGCCGATCTGCGCATCCAACTCGACTCCCTCGCCCCCGGCTTGACCTCCCCGCCCCGTGCCGAGGACCTGCGCGGCCTGACCGTCCAGCTCGACCGGGCCGGAGGCTCCCGGGCATGGCGCTCCTCCGTCTCGTACCAGGGCGGCGAGCCGGTGTCAGCCTCCTCCGACGCGCCGCCTGTGCCGAAAGCGCTCCGCGAAGCTGTCCAGGAGACGGGCCAGGCGGCGTACCAGCATGTCGAACGCGGCGGCCGTCCCTGGCTGGCCGTCGGCATGCCCGTTGCCTACGCCGACGACCCCGGACGGCCCAACGGCGGGCCCAACAGCGGAGGCAAGCTCTCCGGGCTGACCGTGTACGCCTCCTTCCAACTCGACGACGACCAGGCCGACATCGCCGCCCTGGTCACCGCGGCTCAGGCCGGGGCGATCCCCGCACTCGCCCTCGCCGTAGTCCCGGCCCTGTTCGCGGCCCGCAGCGTCCTGCGCCCCGTACGGCGCCTGCGCAGCGGCGCCGAACGCATCGCCTCCGGCGAATTCGGCACCCGCCTCGACCTCGCAGGCCACGACGAACTCGCCGATCTGACCCACTCCTTCAACACCATGGCCGAAGCCCTGGAGAGGGACGACGCGGAACTGCGCCGTATGGAAGCGGGCGCACGCCGCTTCGCCGCCGACGTCGCCCATGAACTGCGTACCCCCCTCGCGGCCATGACCGCCGTCACCGAGGTTCTCGACGAGGACGCCGCCTCTGGCGTGCTGCCCGCGGACACCGCCGACGCCGTCCAGCTGATCAGCGAGGAGACCCGCGCCCTCGCCCGCATGGTCGAGGACTTGATGGAGGTCTCCCGCTTCGACGCCAAGGCCGCCCCGCTGCGCGCGGAGGAGACGGACCTGCGCACCCTCGTGACCAAGACCCTCCAGTTGCGCGGCTGGGCCGACGACGAACGCGTCAGCGCCGACCTCCCGGCTCCGGTTCCGGTATGCGCCGACCCCCGCCGCGTCGACGTCATCCTGGCCAACCTCATAGGCAACGCACTGCGCCACGGCAGACCTCCGGTCACCGTCTCCGCTCGCGCCGAGAACGACCAGGCGACCGTCACCGTCACCGATCACGGACCCGGCATCCCCGACGACGTCCTCCCGCATGTCTTCGAACGCTTCTACAAGGCCGACACGGCACGCACCCGCTCGCAGGGCAGCGGCCTCGGCCTGGCCATCGCCCACGAGAACGCCCTCTTGCACGGCGGAACCCTGACCGCGACCAACACCCCAGGCGGCGGTGCCTCCTTCACCCTCACCCTCCCCTTCACCGCCACACCGCAGGAACAGCAATGACACGCCCCCCGACCCGGTCCCGGCGCTCCCCCCGCACTGCGGCAGCCGCCCTCAGCGCCCTGTCCGCCCTGCTCATCGCCACAGCCCCCGGCTGCGGAATCTCCTCCACCGGCCCCGTGCCGGCCGGCGCACCGGCCTCCGGCGTTCAGCAGCCCGGTACCGAAGCCCGCCTCGTACGCCTCTACTTCGCCGACTCCCACGGCATCCGCGCCGTCTCACGCCCAGTGGACCGGCCACTCGAACCGCAACAAGCCCTCGACCTCCTCCTGGAGGGCCCCACCTCCGCCGAACGCCAACGCGGCCTGATCAGTCAGGTACCGCCGATAGCGGGCCGACTCACCGCCACCACGGCCGACGGAGCCGTCGACGTCTTCGTCCCTGTAGGGGTCGCCACCGGCGACCTCGACGTCACAGCGGTCAGCCAGCTCGCCTGCACCGCCGCCCACGCCGAAGTACCCGGCGACAAACCCCCCACGCAGATCGACATCCGCATCCACGAGAACAACATTCGCTCCCAGAACCCCTGGACGGTCCGCTGCGGCCCCAATGGCAACGCGGCACCGGTGACCACCTCACAGGCCAGGTGAGGGCACCCCTGGGAGCGCCCTGACCTGCGCAAATACCGAGCAGGCAGGTGGGTCCTTGAGTGGTTTTGGGGCCGTACGTCAGCCGGTGGGTTCGATGCGGAGGACTGCGGCGGAGTCGAGGGTCTTTACGACCTTCAGGCTCATGGCGTCGTTGATGGTCGCGGCGGGGCCCTCGGCGCAGGTGAGGCCGACGCCGCCGGTGCCGTTCGATGACACGCTGCCGCCGCCGGAGCAGCCCGAGACGCTGTAGCCCGATCCCGTGAGCGGTGCGACCAGCTCGACCTCGCTGCCGTTGATCGCCTTCACCTCGATCGGCCCGAGGCCGTACGTTTCGGGCACGGTGATGACGTCTCCCACGGCGACCTCGATCTCGCACGTCCCGTCGGCGCAGGGCCCGGTCGGCGAGGGCGACGGCGTGGGCGTGGGCGTCTTCGTGGGATCGGACGCCTGTGTCCCGGAGCGGGATCCGCTGGGCCGGCTTTCGGCGGGGGATCCGTCCGAGGAATCCGAAGAATCAGAGGAACACGACGTGAGAGCGGCGAACACGGCAGCGGCAACGACGGCGGCTACGACGGTGGATGACGTTCTACGCATCATGGTTGCCATGGAACCCCGCCGCGCACGGGACCCCTCCCGTCACGCGACCGCGGTCCCCTCGAGCTCGACCAGCTGGCCGGGGATCACCAGCCGCGTCACCCCGAGCATCGTCGTGGTTGGTGCCACCCCGGCGGTGCCCAACCGCGTCGCCAGAACGCCGTAGTGCTGGAAGAGGAGATCGACGTCGGTCGTGTAGACGTTGAGCCGGATCAGGTGGGCCAGGGACATGCCGGCCTCGGCGAGGACGGCTTCCAGGTTGTCGATGGTCAGCGCCAACTGGGCCGCCATGTCGCCGTCATGCTGAGGCTTGCCGTCGGCGCTCATCGCGGTCTGCCCCGAGATGTACAGGGTCCGGGTGTGTCCGGAGACGACCTCGCCCTGGTTGAAGCCCAACTCCGTCGACCACGTCACCGGGTTAACCGCCGTTCGTTCCATTGACACGTCTGCCACGTCAGCTCCATTCGATTCATGGGGAGGTTCATGAGGAGGTTCATGGGGAGTACGTACGGCCATCGCGGCTCGGTAACCGCCGGCTTCGACCTCGTGCGACGAGCCTCGCAGCAAAACACGACATCCTCCGTCATGTATTTCGATAGAGTTTTCGTATGCGTGCCGACCGGCTGGTCTCGCTCGTACTGCTGCTGCGTCAGCGCGGTCGGCTGACCGCGGACACGCTGGCCCGGGAGCTGGAGGTGTCCACTCGCACCGTGCTGCGTGACATCGAGGCGCTGTCCGCGGCCGGCGTCCCGGTCTATGCCGAGCGCGGGCGGCACGGTGGTTTCGTGTTGTCGCCCGGTTTCCGGACCGAGCTCACCGGCCTGAACCATGACGAGACGCTTGCCCTGCTGGCCGCCGGATCGGGGCGCGGCGAGCAGGTGTTCGGTCTCGGCTCGGCGCTCGCTTCGGCCATGCGGAAGGTGGTCGACGCGCTGCCCGAGAGCCACCGGGCCACGGCGAGCGACGCGGCCCAGCGCATTCTCGTCGAGCCGGAAACCGATCTGCTCTCGCGTCGGCCGGTCACCGAGGAGGTGGTCGGCACCGTCATGGTCGAGGTCCGGCGCGCGGTGCTCGCCGGACACAAGCTGCGGATCCACTACGCGGCCACGGGCCAGGCACCGCGGTGGCGCACGGTGGACCCGATCGGCCTGGTCACCGTGCGCGACCGGGGTTACCTGCTGGCGAGGCGATCCGGAGCGGACCGTACCTACCGGCTGTCGCGGGTGTCGGCCGCCGAGGAGCTCCCCGAAGCGGCGGAGCGACCGAACCGGGTCGATCTGGACCGGATCTGGCGGGAACGCTCCGCGCGGTTTCTCTCTGACGGCGACCACATCACCGTGCTGGTACGGGTGGACCCGGCGCGGCGGGAGGAACTGCTGGACACCGTGCTGGCCGTCCGCGCGGAAGAACCCGACGCGGATGGCCGGTTGCGGCTGGAAGTCACCTTCCAGGATTCACGCCACGCCGAATGGGCGCTGTGGCAGCTCGGCACGGACGCGGAAGCCCTGTCCCCGCAGTCCTTGCGCGCCGCCCTGCGCGACCGCGCCGCCGCGATGGCCGCCCGCTACGGAGACTCCCGTTGAGTCGCGCGCTCTCTCGCCTTCGCAGCGTCGTGCGGAACCGGTCCCTCCCCACGTGGGGACCGGTTCCGTACGACGCGCGTGGCCTCGGTTCGCGCTGATACGGCGCGGACCGGGGCGGGGCAGGATCCGTGGTCGGCGATGAGCGGTCCGGATGGGACCGGTCTCCACGGATCTCTCAGGCCCTCTGGACGGGTCCGTCATCACCGTCCGGCGACTCCGGTGACTCCGGCGGAAGCTGGCCGAGAACGAACGGCGTCATAGGCTGCGTCTCCGAGCACTGGGCTGGTGGCCTGTCATAACGGCGTGCAGTCGGTTCGCTACTGCGTCGTGATCCTGCCACCTTCAGGCCCACAAGGAGGAGGTTCCGGTGTCCGGTCCAGCCCTTCCTCGCAGGTCAGCCGTATAAGGTGAGTTTTCCGGTCCGGATGTCCAGCGGCGAGGGAAGTAAAGGGGTGGAGGCCTTGAGTCCCGACTCAGGGGCGCGCACAGCCTTCGCGGAGCGCCTCGCGCTGCTGTACCGGGAGGCCGGCAACCCGCCCCTCAAGCGCGTGGCCGAGGCGGTCGTACAGCTGCAGCGGGTCGATGAGCGGGGGCGGCCCGTACGAGTGTCCGCGCAGCGGATCAGCGACTGGCGGCGGGCGAAGAACGTGCCGGCCCAGTTCGCCGCCCTCGCGGCGGTGCTGCACATCCTGATCCCGCAGGCGCGGCGCGCGCGGCCCACGCCGGTGTCGGCCGGCCTCTACGACCTGGCTCAGTGGCAGCGCATCTGGGAGCAGGCGGTGGCCGATCCCATCGGCGAGCGTGCCGCCGTGTCCGGGGAGGGGGAGGAAGGGGAGCGGTCCGCGGGCGACGCTCCGGCCGTCCCCGGTGGTGTGTGTCCGTACCGGGGGCTCGCCTCTTATCGGCAGCAGGACGCGCGGTGGTTCTTCGGCCGGGAGCGGAGCACCGACGCCCTCATGGCGCAGCTCCGCGCGGCGGAGAAGACCGGCGGCCTGGTCATGCTCGTGGGCGCCTCGGGTGCGGGCAAGTCCTCCCTGCTCAACGCCGGTCTGGTGCCCGCGCTGGAGCAGGATGCGCGGGAGGTGGTGCAGCTCGTGCCGGGCGCCCATCCGCTCGCCGAGCTGGCCGAACGGATCCCCGAGCTCGCGCCCCTGGTCGACACCCCGGACGTGGACACGGGCGCGGTGCGGGAAGCCGTCGCCGCATGGGCGCGGCCCTCCTCCCCCGCCCGCCCCGTCGTCATCGTCGACCAGTTCGAGGAGGCCTTCACCCTCTGCTCCGACGAGGCGGACCGGCGTACGTTCATCCAGCTCCTGCACGCCGCGTGCGCTCCCGCCTCCGACGGCCCCGCCCCGGTCCTCGTGGTCCTCGGCATACGCGCCGACTTCTACGAGCAGTGCCTCGCCCATCCCGAGCTGGCCGACGCGCTGCAGCACCGGCACATGGTGCTCGGACCGCTGACCACGGCCGAGTTGCGCGAGGCGGTGACCGGCCCCGCCAAGGCCGTGGGCCTGGAAATGGAACCCGGCCTCGCGGAACTGATCGTCCGTGAGGTGAGCGCCGACGGCCCGCGGGGGGCGCACGACGCCGGTGTGCTGCCGCTGCTCTCCCACGCCCTGCTCGCCACCTGGCAGCGCCGGAAGGCGGGCCGGCTGACGCTGGCCGGTTACCGGGCGGCGGGCGGAATCCAGGGCGCGGTGGCGGCGACCGCGGAGCGGGCCTGGTCCGGGCTCGACCCGGCGGCGCGTACGGCCGCGCGGCTGCTGCTGCTCAGGCTGGTCCGGCTGGGCGAGGACACCCAGGCCACGCGCCGGCGCGGGACGCGGAGGCAGCTCGCGGAGGAGTCCACGGACCCCGGCAAGACGGAGGAGTCGCTGGAGGCGCTGGTCAGGGCCCGGTTGGTGACGCTCGACGCGGAGAGCGTGGAGATCACCCATGAGGCGCTGCTGCACGCCTGGCCGCGGCTGCGTGACTGGATCGACGAGGGCCGCAGCGACCATCTGCTGCGGCAGCGGCTGGAGGAGGACAGCAGGTCCTGGGAGGGCTCGAACCGCGATACGGCGCTGCTGTACCGGGGTTCCCGGCTCGAGCAGGCCCACAACTGGGCCAAGTCCGCCGGGGACACCTTCCTGACCCGCAGCGCGGTGGAGTTCCTGGCGGCGTCGGTGCGCTTGCGCCGGCGCGTGGTCTGGATCAGCCGGGGTGCGGTCGCGGCGCTGGTGGTCCTGGCGGTCGTGGCCGTCGGTGCGGCGGTGGTCGCGATACAGCAGCGGGACGACGCGGTGTTCGCTCAGGTGCTCGCCGAGTCCGATCGCGTGCAGTCCACGGATCCGTCACTGTCCGCGCAGCTCGGCCTGGTGGCGCATCGGCTGCGGCCGGACGACGCGGACGCCAACAACCGGCTGATCTCGATCGTCAACGCCCCGCTGGCCACACCGCTGCTCGGCCACACCGGCGCCGTCTACCTCACCACGTTCAGCCCGGACGGCCGTCTGCTGGCCACCGCCAGCTACGACCGGACCGTACGCCTGTGGGACGTATCGGACCCGACGCGGCCCAAGGCCGTCGGCAAACCCCTGACCGGGCACACCAGTTGGGTGAGCAGCGCGGTCTTCAGCCCCGACGGGAAGACCCTGGCCAGCGCGGGGGACGACGGCACGCTCCGGCTGTGGGACGTGCGCGATCCGAGCCGTCCGCGGTCGCTCGGCGCACCGCTGACCGGGCACGACGGCACGATCTACCTGGTCGCCTTCAGCCCGGACGGGCACACGCTGGCCACCGCCGACGAGAAGCGGAACGTACGTCTATGGGATGTGCGCGACGTGCGGCGGCCGAGGACGCTCGGCACACTGACCGGCCACACCGCACCCGTGCGCTCGGTGGCGTTCAGCCCCGACGGGCACACCCTCGCGGCAGGCGGCGACGACAACACCGTCACGCTGTGGGACATGGCCGATCCGCGCCGTCCGGATCGGATCGGTACGCCGCTGACCGGCCACACCGACACCGTGCACTCGGTGGCCTTCAGCCCCGACGGCCGCACACTCGCCAGCGGCAGCTCGGACAACAGCATCCGGCTGTGGGACGTCACCGACCGCGGCCGCCCGACCTCGCTCGGCGCGCCGCTCACCGGGCACACCGGCCCCATCTGGTCCGTGGCCTTCAGCCCGGACGGAAGCATGCTCGCAGCGGGCAGCGCGGACAGCACGGCGAGTCTGTGGAACGTCCGCAATCCGGCCTACCCCTCGCAGGTCGGCATGCCGCTCTCGGGCAGCAGCGGGGAGATGTACGCCATCGGCTTCAGCCCCGACGGCCGCACCCTCGCCACCGGCACCGGCGACGGCAAGGCCCGGCTCTGGTCGATCCCGAGGTCGGACATGATCGGCCGGATCGGGGCGTTCCGCCGGGACGGGAAGATTCTCGCCACGGGCAGCGGCGACAGCAAGATCCGGCTGTGGAACGTGGCCAGTCCCGGCCGGCCCGTGGCGCTGGGCAAGCCGTTCACGACCGGGGAGCGGGACATCCGGCTGCTGGCGTTCTCGCCGGACGGCCGCACCCTCGCCATCCTCACCGGCGTCCGCAACACGGTGCAGCTGTGGAACATCACCGACCCCGCCCACCCCGTCGCGTACGGCAAGCCGGTCCTGCTGGACACGCGGTATTCGGGCCCCGACTCCCTCGCCTTCAGCCCCGACGGACGCACCCTCGCCAGCGCCTACGACGACCGCACCATCCAGCTGTGGAACGCCGCCGACCCGGCCCACCTCGTCCCGCTCGGCAAGCCGCTCACCGGGCACAAGGGGTACGTCAACGCCCTCGCGTTCAGCCCCGACGGCCGCACCCTCGCCAGCGGCAGCGCCGACCTCACGATCCGGCTGTGGAACGTCACCGACCTGCGCCACGCGACCCCGCTCGGCAAACCGCTCACCGGGCACCTCGGCCCCATCAACGCGCTCGCCTACACCCCAGACGGCCGCACGCTCGCCAGCGGCAGCGACGACAACACGGTCCGCCTGTGGAACGTCACCGACCCCGGCGGGGCGACCCCGCTGGGCCGTCCGCTCACCGGCCACACCGAGGCGCTGGTGTCGCTCACCTTCAGCCACGACGGCCGCACCCTGGCCAGCGGCGGCAACGACAACACGGTCCGGCTGTGGAACGTCGCCGACCCCGCCGACGCCGGCCCCATCGGCCAGTCGATGAGCCCCAACGCCAAGACCGGCAACTTCCTGTCGTTCAGCCCCGCGGGCCACATGCTCGGGGTGTCGAGCGGCTCCGACACCGTACGGCTGTGGAACCTGGACGTCGACCAGGCGATCAGCCGGATCTGCTCGGCCACTCACGGCGTTCTGACGCGGGAGCAATGGCAGGAGTACCTGCCTCGTCTGTCGTACGAGCCGCCGTGCCGTGAGTGATCCCGATCACAACGCGATGGTGTGGCTGAGCAGTCGCCTCCCACAGCACTCGCGGCCTTGTTAGCCTTGGCCATAGCCCGATCGCTGGTGCATCCCCCGTCGCCAGCGGTCGGGTCTTTTCGTGCTTAGGCTGAGGCTGTGCCGAAAGCGTACGAAGAGATCGAGGACGACCTCCGCCAGCCGCGCCCCCGCGCCGTCCGCGACAACGCGCGGCACCAGTGGGAGAAGGACCGCGCCCGCCGGCCGCTGCGGACGCGGGCCGGGACCGGCGCCACGGAGCACGAGACCGGCCTGCACCGTGAGGACCTCGTCTTCTACGCCAAGTACCGCACGATCGAGGCGCCGAAGGCCCTCGCGGACGCGTTCGGCGTCCCGGCGGGAACGCTGCTCCTGGAGAGGACGTACCGCACCCGCTGTGCGACCGCGACCGCCCCCTTCAGCCTGGTCACCTCCTACCTGGTCCACGACATGATCGCGGCCAACCCCGACGTCCTGGACGACAGCAAGGAACCCTGGCCCGGCGGCACCCAGCACCAGCTCTCCACGGTCGGCATCGAGGTGGACCGCATCGAGGAACGCTTCACCGCCCGTCCACCGACGCCGGAGGAGGCGCGAGAGCTGGAGCTGCCGCCCGGTACGGCGGTGATCCTGCTGCGCAAGACGTCGTACGACATCCAGGACCGCGTCGTCGACATCTCCTACGTCACGCTGCCCGGCGACCGCACGGAACTCGTCTTCACCACGCCCCTGGAAAGGTGGTGAGCGCTGCCGTGAGCCGGCGCGTCATCATCGTCACCGCCGTGCACGCACCCTCGGCCGCGTTCCTCGCGGACGCCCACAAGTCGCTGTGCGCACAGGAGTTGCCCGCCGGCTGGGAGTGGCACTGGGTGATCCAGGAGGACGGCACGACCGACGCCGTCGCCCCGTACGTCCCCGACGACGACCGCGTGACCTTCCGTCAGGGGCGCCCCGGCGGCCCCGGTGTCGCCCGCACGATCGCCCTCGCGCATGCCGACGGTGACTACGTGAAGATCCTCGACGCCGACGACCAGCTCACCCCCGGCGCACTCGCCCGCGACCTGGCGGCACTGGAGGCCGACCCCACGATCGGCTGGGCGACGTCGCGGGCGCTGGACCTGTTGCCGGATGGCTCGACCGTCGGCTTCCCCGGCGATCCCGGCGACGGCCCCGTAGAGCGCGGGACCGTACTGAACTTCTGGAAGGCGAACGACTTCCGCGCCCAGGTCCACCCGGCGACGCTGTGCGTACGCCGGGACCTGCTGCTGGCGCTCGGCGGCTGGATGGCCCTGCCCGCGTCCGAGGACACCGGACTGCTGCTCGCCCTCAACTCCGTGAGCCGTGGCTGGTTCTCGGCCGAGGTGGGGCTGCTGTACCGCAAGTGGGAGGGTCAGGTCACCGGGCAGGCGTCCCATGTCGATCCCGGCGAACGGGAGGCGCGGATGGCGGTGGTGGAGGCGCGGGCACGGGCGTTGGCGGGGATGCGGTGGAGCTATCCGGCCACGGCCACTGACTGAGTCGGCCGTTCCACGCCGGAGGCGCGGGCACAGGCCTTGGCGGAGTTGCGGTGCGGCTACTGACCCAGCCGTTCCACCTTCGCGGCGGCGCTCTCGGCCCGGCGCCTGGCCTCGCGGATACGGCGCTCGGTGCGTCGTAGATCCTCGTGCGCCTTGCGCTCGGCGGCCCGCGCCTCCTCGTACTCGCCCTCGGTGCGTTTCAGCTCGGCGGAGAGTTCGTTCATGTGCCGCTGGAGCTGCTCCGCCAGTTTCCGCGCCTGGTCTACGTCGCGGGTGGCAGCGGCGGCTTCCTTCTCGCGGGTGCGCAGTTCGGCGTCGGCGTCCTCGGCGTCCTTGCGAGCCCGGTCCAGGCGCTCGCGACGCTGCTCGTCGGCTCTGCTGGGCGGCGGCTTGGCGGGGGTGGTGCGTGACTTGGCGGCGGGGGCGACGTGCGGCTTGGCCGACGGGGAGGCCGCGGGGAAACCGACCGTGGCGGTGAGGGGTTTGGCGAGTCGGCCGGTGGCCCATTCGCGGGCGGCTTCCGGATCGGCGAGGACCGAGTGCAGGGTGCTTTCGATCTCGCGCTGCGCATCCTCGCTGATCGGGTGACCGGCGCTCGCGGCCAGCTGCCCGGCCTGCCGCGACAGGGCGCTGATCAGGCTCCGCTGCTGCCGGCTGAGGGCCCTCAACTGCGCCCCGTCCAGATCCTGGTGCGCCTGCCGCAGGGCCTCCCCCAGCTTGAGCAGCGGCTCGATCTGCTCGGGCTGCTCGCGTACGAGGAGATTGCTGGCCCACGCCGCCAGGCTCGGGCGGCGCAGCTTGCCGATCCGCTCGGCGAGGGCACGGTCCCCGGCGGTGCGGGCAGCCGCGACACGAACGGCACGGGCGGCGGTGAAGTCCTCCGGCCGCAGTCCGTACAGCTCGTCGGCGACAGCGTCCAGATCCATCAGGGGCCTCTCGACACCACGGGTCCGTCAGGGAGCCTCTTCAGCACCACAGGGCTCCGAATAATTTTCTCACTTCATGGCAATTCGGTCTCCATGAGTGGCCGCCTCCCCCGCCGCCCTCACTCACCTCACCCCCGCCGATCACCCACCGCCGCTTCCCTACGACCCGTTCCGCCGGAAGTGCCCCTCGTCGGAGCCCCAAGTGCCCGCAGCGCGAAGTCGATGACCTGCTCACTCGCTTCCTCGGCGCTCTGGGCGCTGGGGCGGAGGATCTGTTCGTCGAAGGCGCGTTGCAGCACCGCCGCGATCGCTCTCGCGTCCGCCCGTACGTCGGTGACCAGCGGAAAGTCGCCGCTGTCGCGTCCCTGCTCCACAATGAGGGCGAGGATGGCCTCCGCGCCCTCGGCCGCACGGTTCAGTTCGGCGTCGTAGCCGCGTGCCCGGCGCACCTCCTCCGAGGTCAGCACGAGCACGCGCTGCCGTCGGCGTTTCTCGGAGACCAGGCGCATCCGGGACTGCACATAGCGCCGTAGCGCGTCCTCGGGGTTCTTTGCCGACGCGATGGCCGTCTGCAGCTCCGCGGTGACGCGGTCGTGGTCGCGGCGGAACATCGCGAGCAGCAGATCGTCCTTGGAGTCGAAGTGCCGGTAGAAGGCACGGGTGCCCAGGCCGGTCTCCGCGAGGATGTCGCTCACCGAGACGGATGCCCCGCCCGTCGAGGCCAGGCAGCGATGCGCCGCCTCGATGATGCGCGCCCGCTCCGCGCGCTGGTCCTGCTCCGCCATCGCCCCACTCTCTGTCGAAGCCCTCTGCCTATCGAACCATCGAAACGGCGAAAATCGCGATCTCGTGCGCCACCAGTCTAGCGATGGATGCGCTTTCCGGTTCCACCCCGCACACCTATTGACAGGTCTTCCCAGCCGAGCCAACTATGAAAACGCCATTTTCACCTCGCATCACCTCACCGCCTCACCACCTCCAGGCGTGTCGATCGAAGGAGAACGACGATGGAGAAGATCTGGGCCAACTCGGCCGACTCACACTTCCTGGAGCCGGACGACCTATGGGTCAGCAACCTGCCCAAGCACTTGGCCGAGCTGATGCCGCGCTCGGAGAAGGACCCCGACGGCGCGTGGGAGACGGTCCACATCGACGGGATGTCGTTCCGCCGTGCGACGCCCCCGGTCAAGGTCCAGGAGTTCATGGAGGCCACGCATCGCGCGCCGGGCGCCCGGGACATCGGCCTGCGGATGAAGGACCTCGACAACGAGGGCGTCTGGGGTGAGCTGGTCTTCCCGTCGCTGGGCATGTGGTCCTCGTCGTTCCGTACGCCCGAGGCCCTGCGCGAGGCACTGCGCGTCAGCAACGACTGGGCCTGGGAGACCATCGCGCAGGCCACTCCCCGCCTGGTCCCGGCCGCGCAGGTGTCCACCCTGGACGTCGACGACGCCGTGCACGAGCTGGAGCGGGTCGCAGCCATGGGCTACCGCGCGGTCTTCCTGCCGACCGCCCCGCACCCCAAGCAGAAGGACTACAACCACGACGTGTGGGAGCCCTTCTGGGCGCTCGCCGAGGAGGCGAACGTCGTGCTCGCCTTCCACATCGGCACCGACCCGGTCGACCTGACCACCGGCGGCCAGATCGGCGTCGTCTTCCGCGGCCCCGGCGGCGCGGTGCTCAACTACACCGAGACGACCTACGGCGGCCAGCGCGCGGTGACCAAGATGGTCGCCTCCGGCGCCCTGGACCGGCACCCGGGCCTGAAGGTCCTGGTCGCCGAGGGCGGCGCGACCTGGGTGCCGTTCATCGCCGACCGGATCGAGGAGGGCTACCGGCAGCACCACCAGATGGTCCGCCCCAAGCTCAAGCGCTCACCCCGCGAGATCATCTACTCGCAGGTGTACGCGTCCTTCCAGCACGACGCCACCGCGGTGGCCGCCGCCTCCTCGATGGGCTACCGCAACGTCATGTGGGGCAGCGACTACCCGCACATGGAGGGCACCTTCGGCCACACCCAGGAGACCCTGCACGGTCTCTTCGACGGAGTGGACCCGGCCCTGCGCGAGCGCATCACGGTGGGCGCCTTCGCCGAACTCTTCCCCGAGGTGCCACCGCTGCCGGCCGGCGCGAACGCCACCTGAGGCCGCCATGTCCGACAACGTCATGTACGACTCGCCGACCGAGTTCCTGCACGAGGTCGCCAGCTCCGGCAACCGCTGTATGGCCCAGTCGGTGATCCCGCGGGACGACGGCAGCTACATCTGCGCCTGCTCCTGCGAGCGCTGGGAGGTCGTCGCCCCCAGCCGCGAAGAAGGGCTGCGGCTCGCCCGCCGGCACACCAACTCCTGATGTCCACCCCGTAACCCAACGCGCCGGGAGGCGATGGCGATGACCGATCAGCGCAAGCGGATCTTCGACTGCGACCAGCACATGTACGAGGAGCGGGACTCCTTCACCCGCTACCTCCCCAAGGAGTTCCTCGGCACGGCGGTCGCCCCGATCACCCTGCCGGACGGCCGTGAGGTGATCCTCGCCGGCGACCGGATCGTCGTATGCCTGGAGCCGGAGTTCGGCCAGGTCTACCGGCCCGGCTCGCTCAAGGAGATGCTCAAGGCGATGGCCTCGGGCAACCCCGAGGAGACCTACCAGTTCGAGCCGATGCACGAGGCGTACCAGAACCGCGACGCCCGGCTGAGGCTCATGGACGAGCAGGGCGTCGACCAGACGATCATGTATCCGGGCGGCTGGGCGCTGGTCGCCGAGGAGTACGTGAAATCGTCCGAGGCGCTGTACGCCAACGTCCACTCGTTCAACCGGTACATGAACGAGGTCTGGGGCTTCGACCACAAGGGCCGTATCTACGCCCCCGCCCTGCTGTCACTGCGTGACCTCGACAGCGCGGTCAAGGAGCTGGAGTACGTCCTGGAGCAGGGCGCCCGCTTCATCCTGCTGCCCACCGGACCGGTCTACGGCCGCTCGCCGGGCGACCCGTACTTCGACCCGTTCTGGAAACTGGTCAACGAGGCCAAGGCCAGCGTCTGCTACCACATCAGCGAGTTCTACTACAACTCGCAGGTGGCCCCCGCCTGGGGCTTCGAGCCGAACCCGATCCACTTCCGGATGTCGGCGTGGCAGTGGATGAACACGTACGGCCAGCGCCCGATCGAGGAGACGCTCTCCGCGCTCATCTTCGACAACCTCTTCGGCCGCTTCCCCGACATCAACATCCTGGTGTCGGAGTTCGGCGCGGAGTGGGTGCCGCACTTCGTCCGGCACATGGACAAGAGCCGGGGCATGGGCCGCAACGGTCCCTGGATCGGCGGGAAGCTCGACGAGCGCCCCAGCAAGATCTTCCGCAAGCACGTGCGCGTGGTGCCGTATCCGGAGGACGACATCCCGAGCCTGGTCGCACGGCTCGGCTACCACGAGTCGCTGGTCATGGGCTCGGACTACCCGCACGCGGAGGGCGTCGCGGCGCCGGCGGAATACTGGAAGCTGATGGAGGGGCTCGATGAGTCCGTCCAGGAAGACATCATGTACAACAATGCCCAGCAGTTGATCACACGTTGATCATCCCCTGATCGCTCGCTGACGCTTGCTGATCATGCCGAGAGCCGCACCGGAGGCGCGCGATGAGTACCGGCATCACCGAGGCCCTGATCACCCTGGGCCGCCGGTACGTGCGCGACGCCCCGGTGCAGCTCGGCAAGGCACCGCTGGCCGCGCGGTACCTCAACTCCCATCTCCGTGATCATCCGAGGCGGCGGGTCACTCAGACCCGGTTCGGCGCCCGGTTCGCGGTCGACACACAGGACCTCATCCAGCGCTACGTCTATCTGTTCGGCGTCTGGGAACCGCACATGACGGCCTGGCTCCGCGGCCGGCTGCGCCCCGGCGACACCTTCGTCGACGTCGGCGCGAACGTCGGCTACTTCGCGGTCCTCGGCTCCCGGCTCGTCGGCGACACGGGCCGGGTCGTGGCCGTGGAGGCGTCCCCCGCCTTCCACGACCGGATGCGGCAGCAGCTCACCCTCAACGGCTGCACCAACGTCCGCACGGTGAACGCCGCGGTCTCCGACGGCCCCAAGACACTCACCTTCGTCCTGGCCAGCTCCCGCAACATGGGCGCGAACTCCATCGTCCCGTACGACGGCCCGGCCGAGTCCACCTTCGAGGCCGAGGCCCAGCCGCTCGCCGAACTCCTCGACCCGGCCGACCTCGCCCGCGCCCGCGTGATCAAGATCGACGTCGAGGGAGCGGAGGGCAGCGTCGTACGAGGCCTCGCTCCCGTCCTCGACCGGCTCAGGGACGACGCGGAGATCGCCGTAGAGGTCACTCCGGAACGAATGGCCCAACTAGGCGATTCGGTCGAGGAGTTGCTGGAGACCATGCGCGCCCACGGCTTCCACACCTACCGCCTCCCCAACAGCTACAAGCCGGAAAGCTACCCCCACGCCCTGCGCGCCCCCTCCCCTCCGGTGCGGTGGCGGGGGCCGATCGTCGGCGAGACCGAGCTGGTGTTCTCACACGTGGATGCCGAGGAACTGTCCAGTTAATCGGCGATCGTGATGGCCTGCGACGGACACCCCTCAGCCGCCGCACGCACCTCCGGATCGTCGCCGGTGTCCTCACGGCCCGGTATGACCGCACCGAAGCCGCCCTCCGCGGTGAAGACGGACGGCACCCGGTAGACGCAATCGCCGGAGCCATAACAGCGGTTGGGGTCGACGGAGACCTTCATGTCCCTTCCCGTTCCCGCCCGACGACCCCGTGAATCGAGCCCGCCGCTACCGGTCGAAGGGCAGCTCCAGCATCCGGATGGCGTTGCCCCGCAGCAGCTTGTACGTCACCTCGTCGGAGAGACCGGCCACATGCTCGGCCGCCACCTTCTTCGTCTCCGGCCAGGTCGAGTCGACGTGCGGATAGTCCGTCTCGAAGGTCGCGTTGTCCACGCCGACGGTCTCGATGGCCTCGATGCCGTGCCGGTCACGGAAGAAGCAGCAGAAGATCTGCCGGTAGTAGTACGTCGACGGCGGCTCCGGAATCAGGTCCTTGACGCCGCCCCACGCCCGGTGCTCCTCCCACACGTCGTCCGCGCGCTCGAGGGCGTACGGGATCCAGCCCATCTGCCCTTCGCTGTACGCGAGTTTGAGCCGGGGGAACTTCACCAGCACACCGCTGAACAGGAAGTCCATCATCGACGCCATGGCGTTGTTGAAGCTGAGGGAGGCCTGGACGGCGGGAGGAGCGTCGGGAGACGCGGCCGGCATCTGCGAGGACGACCCGATGTGCATGTTGACCACCGTCCCGGTCTCCTCGCAGGCCGCGAAGAAGGGGTCCCAGTAGCCGGAGTGGATGGAGGGCAGCCCGAGATAGGTCGGGATCTCGCTGAAGGTGACGGCGCGGACGCCCCGGGCGGCATTGCGGTGGATCTCCGCGACGGCCAGCTCGATGTCCCACAGGGGGATCAGACACAGCGGGATCAGCCGGCCGCCGCTGTCCCCGCACCACTCCTCGACCATCCAGTCGTTGTAGGCGCGCACGCACGCGAGGCCGACCTCCTTGTCCTTGGCCTCGGCGAAGGTCTGCCCGCAGAAGCGGGGGAAGGTCGGGAAGCAGAGCGAGGCCTCGACATGGTTGAGGTCCATGTCCTCCAGCCGCGCCTTCGGATCCCAGCAGCCCCGCCGCATCTGCTCCCGTGTGATCCCGTCGAGCGTCATCTCGTCCCGGGAGAAGCCGACGGCCGCGATGATGCGCTTGTACGGGAACAGTTCGCCCTCGTACTCCCACCAGTCGGTGATCTGGCCGTCCGGATCCGTGGTGAACCGGTACTTCCCGCCGACGTAGGCGAGTTCGCCGATGCCGGCGGTGAAGGGCTGCGGCCCCTTGTCCCGGTACTTGGCGGGGAGCCACGTCTTGAAGAGGTGCGCCGGCTCGATCACGTGATCGTCCACGCTGATGACCTTGGGCAGATCCCTGGTATCGCTCACGCTGTACCCCTAATCTGACGATCCATCAGATTCAGAGGTTAGGGCAGCCTTCTCACGGCAGCAAGGGAATGGCGGCACGGGAACCGGCGCCCGACCCCGGGGAGGTCCACATGCAGAGCATCTGGCTGAGCGGCGCCGAATGGCTCGCCGTCCTCCGAGTCGGCCTCGGCCTGTGGTGGCTGGAGAGCTGGCGACACAAGGACAAGCGGGACTGGTTCGCGGGCGGCGGCATCAGGTGGGCGGCGGGCATCGCGAAGGAACACCGGTGGTCCTTCGTCCGGCTGGGCTTCGACCGCATCGTCGGACCCCGCCCGCGCCTCATGGCGTACGTCGTCGCGTACGCGGAACTCGCGCTCGGCCTCGGTCTCGTCGCGGGCTTCCTCACGCCGATCGCCCTGGTCGCCGGCCTGCTGCTCAACCTGATCTATCTCGTCCTGATGATCCACGACTGGGCCGAGCAGGGGCAGAACCTCATGATGGCGCTGATCTCACTGGTCACGCTGTTCGCGATGGGGTGGCAGTCGTGGTCGGTGGACGCGGCGCTGGGGCTCTTCGGGTAGGTCGTAGTCGTAAGGGACGGGGCCTAGGAACGCCTCCGCCCCACCATCGCGACGGCCGTCCCGATCCCCGCGATCACCAGCCCGATCCCACCGAAGATCAGCGGCAGCAGCCACAGCGAGGCGAACCCGTTGATCCGCGCGTCCTCGGGGGAATCGGCGCGGTACAGCACCTCGACCCGCTCACCCTCCTCGTACGAGGGCGGATTGGAACCCGTGGACTCCCGGAACGTCCTCGGCGTGCCGTCCGCCGACGTGAACTCGACCACGGGGTAGGCCGTGGGCTTGTCGTTCTGCCGCTGCTTGCGGGTCGTGCCGCTGTGGTCGTTCCGCCACTCCAGCGCCACCACCGTGCCCCGGGCACGCTCGGCATCCGCCAGGAACGAGACCGACACGCCCGCGAGGATCAACCCGACGACCAAGAACAGCGACCCGAAAGCGATCGCCCCGAACGCGATCCACCGGCGAGCACCCCGCCCCCGCACCTGAACCTGAACCTGCACACCGTTCCTCTCACCTGTCCGGAGAGGGACGTTATCGCAGGCCGTACGGTCGGTGCGCTACAGCAGGCGGATGCCGGTGAGAGGGACGTTCCATTCGTTTCTCTCGACGTGGCCATGGCCGTCCCGAGCCGCGGCCGGAACCGCGAGCAGCAGAATCAGCCCGGCGAGGGCAACGGCCAAGACGGTGGGGGCACGACGCTTCACGATTCCTCCTCGGCGATGACAGTGCCGACCACCCTGCTCCGAGCCTCCGGCCCCGCCCGCCCGGACACGCCGCTCAGCTTGTAGGTTCAGTCGCTCGGTCGGCCCCGTACGTCCCGTACTCCGGGAGTCCCGTCGATTCGAAGACGTGCACCGACAGGCCGCCCGGTGTCGTCCGGTGGCTGACGAGACGCAGCCCGGCCGGGGCGCCGCCGTCCGGGAACAGGCGTCGGCCCTGGCCCACCACGACCGGGGCGATCGCGAGCCGCAACGTGTCGACGAGACCGGCGGCCAGCAGCGACTGGGCCAGCCGCGCGCTGCCGTGGATCTGCAGTTCCCGTCCGGGCTGCCGCTTCACCTCGGCGACCTCGGCGGGGATGTCGCCGGACAGGATCGTGGTCGGGTTCCAGTCGGCCTTGGTCAGGCTGGGGGAGGCGACGTACTTCGGCAGGCCGTTCAGGATGCGGGCGGCCGGATGGTCGGTCATCTTCGGCCAGTCCCGCGCGAAGTTCTCGTAGGTACGGCGCCCGAACAGGAACGCGTCCGCCTCGCCGAGCCAGGCGGTGGCCAGCCGCTCGAACTCCTCGTCCAGATGCGGCACGAACCAGCCGCCCCGCGTGAACCCGTCACTCGGGTCCTCGTCCGGGGAGCCCGGCCCCTGCGAGACACCGTCGAGCGTCAGAAACTCCTGAACCACCAGCTTCATCGCACACCACTCTCTTCCCGGCAGGAGACAGGACCGTCCTCACTCCTTCTCCTTGGACACCGTGGCACACGGAAACTCATCGGCCCGCGAGCGCGCCCCGCCGGCCTCACCGCATTCTTGAGCGAGCGATCCAGATAAGTTACGGTGGGCGCATGGCAAGGACCCGGGAGTTCGACACCGAGGCGGCGGTGAGCCGTGCGATGGAGCTGTTCTGGGCGCACGGCTTCGAGGCGACGTCGGTGCGCGACCTGACGCAGCACCTCGGGATCGGGCAGGGGTCCTTGTATGCCGCGTTCGGCGGCAAGGACGGGCTGTACCGGGCCGCGCTCGAGCACTACAGGACCACGTTCGCGGCGGCGGCCCTGCGCAGCCTCGACGAGGGGACGGATGCCCGGTCGGCGATCCGTGCGCTGCTGGTCGAGCGGATCCGGATCGCTGTCGAACACGGCGGCAGGGGCTGCCTGTTGGTCAATGCCGCCACCGAGCGCCTGCCGGAGGACCAGCCGACCCGGCGCACCGTGCGGGATGTGCTGGGCGCCAACCAGGACGCGCTCACCGACCTGTTGCGCGCGGCGGCGGAGCGCGGCGAGATCTCGCCGCGGCACGACCCGCACACCCTCGCCGCCTTCCTCGTCACCTTCCTCAACGGCCTCCTGGTGGCCTCGAAGATCACCCCGGACGCCCGCGCCCTCGAACCCCTCGTGGAGGTCGCGCTGACCACACTCGACTGACTTTTCATGCCCTGAATCTGTATCGAACGATCCAGATAAGGCCTCCAGATAAGTGCTCCAGATAAGTGAGGTGAACGAATGATCCTCGACCACCACGACGAGCCCGTCCACACAGGCCGTGCCACCGTCAACGGCACGAGCCTCCACTACCGGACAGGCGGGTCCGGACCGGCAGTTGTGCTCCTGCACGGCGTGCCGAAGACCAGCTACCACTGGCGGCACCTCGTCCCGAAGCTGACGCCGCACCACACCGTCGTAGCGCCCGACCTCCGCGGCCTCGGCGACTCCGCACGTCCCGCCGACGGCTACGACTCCGCCACCATGAGCGACGACATCGCCGCGCTCATGAGCCATCTCGGGCACGACACCTACAGCGTCATCGGCGAGGACTGGGGAGCGGTGATCGGCTACCAACTCGCCGCCCGGCACCGCGATCACGTGGGCGCCCTGGTCTTCGCCGAGGCCCTGTTCCCCGGGTTCGGCTTCGAGGACCACACCGCACTCACGCACGACAACGTCGCGAGCGGCATGCACCTGTGGCACCTGGGCTTCTACTTCCAGCCGGACGTGCCCGAGATGCTCATCGCCGGACACGAACGCGAGCTGATCACCTACATGATCAAAAACGAGCGCAGCCACCCGGACACCGCCACCCCCGACGCGATCGACGAGTACGTCCGCTGCTACTCCATGCCCGGCGGCATCCGCGCGATGCTGTCGATCTACCGGGCGATGCTCGTCGACGCCGAGCAGAACCGGCAAGCTGCCCGGAAGAAGCTGGACATCCCCGTACTCGCCCTCGGCGGCTCGGCCTTCATCGGCGACCGCAACGAGTCCCAGATGCGGCAGTTCGCCCACGACGTCACCGGCCACGTCTTCAACGCCGGACACGACCTCGCCGAAGAGGTACCCGACGAGATGGCCAACGTCGTACTGCCCTTCCTGCGATGAGCGGTCATCGCCGCCCGCCGAACTCCCAGTCGTGCACCTCGATGGCGGCGTACCGTTCCCCCGTCAGGACGGCCCGGGCCGTGTCCGGATCCGGGGCCCTGAGCAGCACTGCCGTGCCCAGCCAGGCGGCGCCGTCGTCGGAGAGCAGTGGCCCGTACGCGATCAACTCGTCCCGCTCGGACGGTACGGCGACGTCGACGGCGGGCCCCGAGCCCAGGCCGAGCACCAGATACCGGTTGCCCTCGCTCGGGCCGCCGGGGAAGTCCCACATGGTGCGCCCCAGCAGGTTGCGCCACCGGCGCAGCAGCACGTCCCGGTACGCGCCGGCCTGATAGTTGGGCTCGTCGAAGGCGAACGCGCGGGCGGCGGCGGCATCCGGCAGGTCGACGATGTGCACGCTGCCGGTGGGCGTTTCGCCGTCGTCGGCGAAGGTCGGGCCGCGCGCGATCAGCTCCTTCGCGTACCGGTCCATGTACGACCAGTGCGCTTCCAGCAACTCGTGGCGCAGCGTGGCAGATCCGGGCCGGTCGCGGTGGTAGCAGAAGTACTCCATGCCCCAGACCCTCCCCAACGTACGGCAGCAACTCAACAGAGTTTCGCAGCGATCCGACGGCTCAGAAGCCCTGGTCGATCACCTTTTCCCGCATCAGCCCCTCCAACTCCTTGTCCGACAGCGGGTGGAGGGTGTCCAGGAGACGGCGCAGGCCGGGTTCGTCGAGGGACTTGCTGGAGACCTGGACCTCCGCGTCGCGGTGGCGGCGGGTGAGGGTGATGTCGCGGGTGCCGCCCGGGATGCCGTCGATCACGCGCATGTCGCCGTCCGTGTCCACCGTGCAGGTCGCGTCCTTCCCCAAGAACTCGGGGCATCGCGGTGTCGGCGTGAGCGGCCGGCGCACCGTGAGGGCCACATACCCGTCCTGCTGAACGGAGTGGTACTCAATGCTGAAGGAGGCAGGGCCGACCACGGCATGCGCTACTCGCATGCCGGGCGGCGTAGCGATCACGTACAGCAGCTCCGGATGCTCCCGGTACCGCGCCACCTCCGCCGCGTGCCGGCGCTGCTGCGCCTGCGCCGGGCCGACGAAGCCCCCATAGACCACACCGGCCGCCAGCGCGGCCACCGCCCCCAGCCGCACCCACCGGCCCGGCACGAAGAACGCCGCCACCACCGCGTACGGCACCCCCGTCAGCGCGACTCGCGTACCGGCGCTCCCCAGGTCGACGTCCCCACCGTAGGCGCTCACGCCCGCCAGGACGCCGAGCGTCCCGAGGACGAAGACCAGGACCGCCCAGCCGAGCCGCCGGGGTGCGGAGTCGCACAGCGGCACCACAGTCCGGGCCGGTATGCCCGCCGTGGCCAGCAAGCCCACCGTCAGCGGCACAGCCAACAAGAAGAGCAGCACAGTCGCACCGGCCCCACCGCTCCAGCCCGTCACCACCACCCCGAAGCCGAGCACCGGCACCGCGGCCGCCATCGTCGCCCAGACCAGGAGAAGATGCAGAGCCGTGAGCGTCCCTCTGCCACGCGTCATGCCCGAAGCGTGCCAGCCCGTCTCCCGGCGCACATGAGTACTCCTACTCAGCACGTCCGCCCCCCCTGAGATCCTTGCCCCGTGCCGAATCCCACCCCCGTCACCCCCGACGCCCCCGTCCCGATACCCGACCCCCTGCTCACCCAGCACTGGCTCGACCTCTGCTTCATCCACTGGGCCGCCGAACCGGACATGGTGGCACCGCTGTTGCCGACAGGCACCGTGCCCGACACTTACGACGGGATGACGTACGTCGGGCTGGTCGCGTTCCGGATGGACAAGGTGGGGTGGCTGCGGCTGCCGGGGGTGCCGTACTTCGGGTCGTTCCCGGAGACGAACGTACGGCTGTACTCGGTCGGCGCGGACGGGCGGCGCGGGGTGGTGTTCCGGTCGATGGACGCCTCGCGGCTGCTGCCGGTCGTGATGGGGCGCGTCGGCTTCCGGCTGCCGTATCTCTGGTCCCGGATGAGCGTGCGCACCGACACGGACACCGACACCGTCTCGTACGACAGCTTCCGCCGCTGGCCCGGGCCGCGCGGCGCCTACAGCCGTATCACCGTGCGGCCCGGTGAACGCATCGCGGAACCAACCGAGTTGGAGCACTTCCTCACCGCCCGCTGGGGCATGCATAACGAGTTCTCGGCGGGCGCCGCCTATCTCCCCAACGACCATCCGCGCTGGCCCCTGCACCGCGCCGAACTGATCAGCTGCGAGGAAACCCTGATCGCGGCGGCCGGGCTCCCTGCCCCGACCACCGCCACCGCCCCCGTCAGCGTCCTGTACTCCCCCGGTGTGCCCGTCCGGTTGGGCCAGCCCGTCAGGAGTTCCACGTCTCGTCGTACGGATCCCGCGGCTGAGCCACCGGCCGGGCCTCGCTGACCTCGATGAAGGGGATCGGGCCGTCGTTGACCGGGTCGTGGGTCCGGTGGTCGGTGTAGGTGCCGGTGACCTCCAGCCAGGTGTCCGGTTGCAGCACGGGCGGGATGCGCCCGGTCAGGCCGACCTTGACCGGCTGGGCGTCCGCCGCACAGCAGTTGAGAGTCATGCGGACGAGGTAGGGCGTGCCGTCGCGGTCCAGCGCGAGGAAGCCGGTGATCTTCAGCTGGCGGTCGCGGAGGGAGCGGCCGTCGTCGTAGACCGCGCGGCCCGCGTAGTCGGCGAGGGCGAGGCGTAGTGGACCGCTCTCCGGCAACTTGCTGAATCCGTACGGCTCTTGCAGGACCGTTCCCGTGCGTACGGCGCTGTATGAGCCGAGGGCGGGCGGCGCGACCAGGATCAGGGCGAGGACGGGGAGGGCGAGCAGCCAGGAGACGCGGGGTTCGGGATGTCCGCCGTGTGCGTCGGACCTGCGCCGCTCGTACCAGACCGTCGCCAGCGCCGCCGCGATCAGCACCACGCCGGACAGCAGCACCAGCGGGCGCAGTCCTGCCTTGACGTACCGCAGGTACAGGTCGGTCAGGCCCGCGTGCAGCAGGCTCGCACCGAGCAGGAAGAGTACGGCCGCCTGGGCCTGCCGGTTCACAGCAGCACCGCCCCGGTCAGCACCGACACGAGCACCGCCAGCACGAAGGTGGCGGGCGCGAAGCGCAGGGCGAAGTCACGGCCGAAGGTGCCCGCCTGCATCGCGAACAGCTTCAGGTCGACCATGGGACCGACGACCAGGAACGCCAGCCGGGCGGTCAGCGAGAACTGCGTCAGCGACGCCGCCACGAACGCGTCCGCCTCCGAGCAGATCGACAGCAGGACGGCGAGCGCGGCGAGGGCCAGCACGGCGATCACCGGGTTGTCGGCCGCCGTGCGCAGCCAGGTCTCCGGCACCACCGCCTTCAGCGTGGCGGCGGCCATCGCGCCGAGGACCAGGAAGCCCCCGGCATGCATCACGTCGTGCCGGACCGACCCCCAGAACGCCGCGCCCTTGCCCTGACCGTCGTACGACGAACGGGCCGGCGGGCGCAGCCAGTCGGCGCGGCCGAGCCGCAGCCACAACCAGCCCATCGCGCACGCCACCAGCAGGCTCGCGACGAAACGGGCGAGGACCATCTCGGGGTTGCCGGGGAAGGCCACGGCCGTCGCGGTCAGGACGATCGGGTTGATCGCCGGGGCGGAGAGCAGAAACGCCAGCGCCGCGGCCGGAGTCACCCCCCGGCGCACGAGTGCGCCCGCCACCGGCACCGACGCGCACTCGCACCCCGGCAGCACGGCCCCCGCCGCTCCGGCCACCGGCACGGCGAGCGCGGGGCGCTTCGGCAGGGCGCGGGCGAAGAACGACGGCGGCACGAACACCGCGATCGCCGCGGACAGCAGTACGCCGAGCACGAGAAACGGCAGGGCCTGTACGACGACGGCGACGAACACCGTCATCCAGCTCTGCATCACCGGCACGGCCAGCATGCGCCGGATGGGGCCCTGCGCGAGTACGGCTAGGACCAGCACCATGGTCAGGACGAGGGGGGAGGTGAGGTGCTTGCCCTGTGCCTGTGGTTCCTCCGGGTTTTCCACGGGCGTGGCCGGGGGTGGCTTGGTGATGGCCACGGGTGGGGTACCTCCGCGGTTCGTTGTGTGCGGGCCGGTGGGGGCTGGTCGCGCAGTTCCCCGCGCCCCTGACGGGGCGCTGGACTCCTCCCCTCTCATACGGACGAGCAGCGCCCGGTGTTCAACCAGTTGTTGGAACCACGCGTCTCCTTGAGGCAGTCTTTCCCCTCGTGGCGAGCAGCGTTCCGAATCAGGGTCAGCCGGGCGGTACGTCCGCGCACATGGTGGTGTGCGGCGACGACGGTCTCGCGCATCGGCTCGCCGCCGAGCTGCGTGGGGTGTACGGCGAGCAGGTCACCCTTGTCGTGCCGCCCTCGGTGACCACCGCGCGGCCGCCGGTGGTCGGGCGGGCGCGGGCGGCCTCGGTGGCGCTGCTGGACCGGTGGGTCAGCCGGGCCAATGGGGACCCCGCCGGCACCGGGCGGGTCGTGGAGGCGCCCGAGATCACCGAGGCCGTGCTGGCCGACGCCGGCGTGGACCGGGCCGCCGCGCTGGCGCTCGTGTATGACGACGACGAGACCAACATCCGCGCCGCCCTCACCGCCCGCCGGATCAACCCCCGGCTGCGGCTCGTCCTGCGGCTCTACAACCGGCGGCTGGGGCAGCACATCGAGGAACTCCTCGACCAGGCGGCCGCGCTGGCAACCGGGGTCGACGACATCGGCGCCGACGCGTCCACGACCGTGCTGTCCGACGCCGACACGGCCGCACCGGCGCTGGCCGCCACCGCGCTCGCCGGGACCAGCAAGGTCGTACAGACGGACGGACTGTTGCTGCGGGCGGTCGAGCGGCAGCCGTGGCGGGGCCGGATCCCCGATCCGGGGCTGGCCACGCTGGCCCTGCTGTCGCCCACGAACAGCGACTCGGAGAACGGCGACGAGCAGGAGCCGCAACTGCTGCCCGACGACGCGGCGGTCCGGGCCGCCACCGGGCGCGGGGCCGTGGTCCTGGAGCAGGTGTCGTACGCGGGTCCGTCGCTGCCGAGCGGCCGGGCTGTCGGTGTCTTACCGGCGTTCGCGTCGCTGTTCTCTCGGCGGCTGAGGTGGTCGCTGGCGGGCCTGGTCGGGTGTGTGCTGGCGCTCGCGGTCGCCCTGACGGTGGTCACTGGCGACCATCCGCTGTACGCGACGTACGAGACCCTCCTCGATCTCTTCGCCATCAACGAACCCGCCCTGCACCAGCCCCTCGGCCGCCAGATCCTTCAGCTCCTGTCCGGGCTGCTGGGGTTGCTGCTGCTGCCCGTCCTGCTGGCCGCCGTGCTGGAGGCGCTGGGCACCTTCCGCAGCGCCTCCGCCCTGCGCAAGCCGTCGCGCGGGCTCGGCGGGCACGTCGTCCTGCTCGGCCTCGGCAAGATCGGCACCCGCGTGCTGACCCGGCTGCACGAGCTGAACATCCCGGTGGTGTGCGTCGAGGCCGACCCGGAAGCGCGCGGCGTCGCGACCGCGCGGCGGCTGCGCGTGCCGGTGATCCTCGGGGACGTCACCCAGGAAGGCGTCCTGGAGTCCGCCAAGATCCACCGCGCCAACGCGCTCCTCGCGGTGACCAGCGCGGACACGACCAACCTGGAGGCCGCGCTGTACGCCCGTTCCGTACGGCCCGACCTGCGCGTCGTCCTTCGCCTGTACGACGACGACTTCGCGACCGCCGTCTACCGCACCCTGCGCGCCGCCCACCCCGGCGCCTCCACCCGCAGCCGCAGCGTGACGCATCTGGCCGCGCCCTCCTTCGCCGGCGCGATGATGGGCCGCCAGATCCTCGGCGCCATCCCGGTCGAGCGGCGCGTCCTGCTGTTCGCCGCCGTCGACGTGGCCGGCCATCCACGCCTGGAGGGCAAGACCGTCGCCGAGGCCTTCCGGCCGGGGTCCTGGCGAGTGCTGGCCCTGGACACGGCCACCCCCGACGAACGCCAGCCCGATCTCGCCCTCCCGCCATCACCGGACAACGACGACGGAGACGTACGGCCGTCAGGGCTCGTGTGGGACCTGCACGAGGGGTATCTGCTCAAGGCCGGGGACCGGGTGGTGCTGGCGGCGACTCGGAGGGGGCTGGCGGAGCTGTTGGGTCGGAGGCGGCGGGAGGCGGCGGGGACGTAGCGCTCCGCGGGAGGTGCGGTACTTACTCTGCGGGGCGGTGGGGGCTTGTCCCGCCCACGCGGCGGAGCCGCATATTGATACAGCCCCGCGCCCCTTCGGGACGCTGCAGAACCGCCCACCCCGCCGTCCCCTCTCCCGTCAGCCCCCCAAGTGCCGTCGGGCGAAGTCCAGTTCCAGGCGGACTTGTTTGATCCGTTCGTCTACTACCAGGGAGCCGTGGCCCGCGTCGTAGCGGTAGACCTCATGGACGGCGCCTCGGGTTTCGAGGCGTTTGACGTAGTTGTCGATCTGGCGGATGGGGCAGCGTGGGTCGTTGACGCCTGCGGAGATGTAGACGGGGGCCTTGACCTGGTCGACGTAGGTGATGGGGGAGGATGCCTCGAAGCGTTCGGGGACTTCCTCGGGGGTGCCGCCTAGGAGGGTGCGGTCCATGGCCTTCAGGGCTTCCATCTCGTCGTGGTAGGCCGTGACGTAGTCGGCGACCGGGACCGCGGCGAGGCCCATCGTCCAGGCCTCGGGCTGGGTGCCGAGGCCGAGGAGGGTGAGGTAGCCGCCCCAGGAGCCGCCGGTGAGGATCAGCCGGTCGGGGTCGGCGAGCCCGGAGGTGACCGCCCATTCACGGACCGCCGCGATGTCCTCCAGCTCGATCAGACCGATCCGGTGCTTGAGGGCGTCGGTCCAGGCGCGCCCGTAGCCGGTGGAGCCGCGGTAGTTGACCCGCACGACCGCGTACCCGTGGTCGACCCAGGCGGCCGGGCCGGCGGCGAAGGAGTCGCTGTCGTGCCAGGTCGGGCCGCCGTGGATGTCGAAGACGGTGGGGAAGGGGCCGGAAACACCCGCCGGCTTCTGGATCAGGGCGTGGATACGGCCCCCGGGCCCGTCCACCCAGACGTCCTCCACCGGCACCGATCCCGGGGACCGCATGCCGGGCGGGTCCAGGACGGCGCCGCCGGTCGTGGAGCGCACGGTGGACGGCTCGGCGGCCGACGACCACAGGAACTCCACGGTGCCGTCCGGGCGGGCGGTCGCGCCGGAGACGGAGCCCGCCGGGGTGGGGAGCTGCTGCAGCGCGCGGGAGGCGAGGTCGTAGCGGAACAGTTCGCTGCGGGCCTCGAAGCTGTGCACGATGAGCAGCGCGGAGCCGTCCGGATACCACTCGGCGCTCACGTCACCGGGCAGGTCGAGCGCCAGATCGGACTCGATGCCGCTCGCCACGTCCCACACCAGCGGCTCCCAGCGACCGCGCCGCTGATGCCCGATGAGCAGCCGCGTGTCCCCGTCGACCGGCGCGAAGCCCAGCACCTCCAGGCCCAGCTCGACGGTGCCGCCCTTGGTGTCGTCGAGCTCGGCGACCGCCGTGCCGTCGGGGCGTACCACACGCAGCGCCGAGTGCATCGCGTCGCCGTGCTCGGTGTGCTCGACGGCGATCAGTGAGCCGTCGCGCGAGAGGTCGCCGACGCCCGCCGACTCGCGGTGCCGGTAGATCTCCACCGGGTCCTCGCTCGCGCGCGCGAGATGGATCGTCGTACCGTCCTCGTCGGTCGAGCGGCCCACGACCGCCGTACGCCCGTCCCGGCCGAGAGCGAGGCCCGCCGGGTAGGACGGCTCCAGGCCGGGGACGGCGGTCTCGTCCGCTCCGCCGCCGAAGGGCTGGCGGCGCCAGACGCCGAACTCGTCGCCGTCCTTGTCGTCGAACCACCAGATCCACGCGCCGTCCGGGGAGAGCACACCGTCCGTCGTGCCGTTCGGCCGGTCGGTGACCTGGCGCTGCTCGTCCGTCGCACGGTCCCAGGCGTACAACTCGTACGTCCCCGTCGCGTTCGACACGAACAGGGAACGATCCGGTGCGTCCTCCGCCCAGTCGGGCAGCGACACCCGGGGCGCCCGGAAGCGCTTCTCCCAGTCCGGCATCTCTTCTTTCCGCTCCGGAGAGTCGGACCCGTTGCTCTCAGTCATGGATCCATACTGCCCGCTCCCTGTGACAATCCGCTGGCCAGCTCCCCAGCCTGTGGATAACTCCACGATCGCTCCACCGGAGGTACTGACCCCGCGCCCCTGCCCGCCGCAGCCGCCCCGTACCGTTGAGGGCGTGTACCGGTTCCTGCTGACCCCCCGCTGGTGGGGAATCAACCTCTTCGTGCTGCTCGCCATCCCCTTCTGCGTCTTCATGGGGTCCTGGCAGCTGAGCCGGTTCGAGGAGCGGGTGGACAGCCACCAGGTCGCGGAGGACAAGGCGGCCTCGGACAAGCAGCAGGCGGCCCGGCCGCTGGCCGAGTTGCTGCCCGTGGACAAGGAGACCTCCGGCGAGCAGACCACCGCGACCGGACGGTACGTCAAGCAACTCCTCGTGCCGGACCGGGAGCTGGACGGCAAGCGCGGCTTCTATGTGCTGACGTTGCTGCGCACCGACGACGGCAAGGCGCTGCCGGTCGTACGCGGCTGGCTGCCGGGTGACGCCGACGCCGCGAAGGCGCCCGCCGCGCCCTCCGGCGAGGTCACCGTCACCGGTGCGCTCCAGGCGTCCGAGACACCCGGGGACAACGGGGTCAGTGCGCGGGGCGGGCTGCCGGCCGGGCAGACCGCGGCGATCAGCGCGGCCTCGCTGATCAACCTCGTGCCGTACGACGTGTACGACGCCTGGGTCACCCTCAACACCGGTGACGCGGGGATGAAGACGGTGCCGGCGACCGCCGCGCAGGACACCGGGCTGGACCTGAAGGCCTTCCAGAACCTCGGCTACACCGGCGAGTGGTTCGTCTTCGCCGGGTTCGTGGTCTTCATGTGGTTCCGGCTGCTGCGCCGCGAGGTGGAGTCCATACGGGATGCGCAGCTGGGGCTGGTGGACGAGGAGCAAGAGCGGGATCCCGTTTCCGCGTAGCCCCTGCGGCGGCTACGACGCCGCCAGCAACCCCGTCCAGTACACCTTCCCCGCGCACGCGCCCGACACCGTCGCCGAGACCGTAGGTGCCGCGGGCTCTGCCGTGTAGGACACGACCACGCTGCCGTCCGCCGTGCCGTCCTCCGTCATCAGCTGGGTCGATGTGCCGGTGTCGGTGCCGGTGGTCGTCCCCGTGGTCGAACCGCTGGTGTCCGGGGAGTTCGTCGGGTCGGGCGTCGGTTCGCCCGTGCTGCCGCCGTTGCTGTCGCCGGCGGGCGGGCAGGTTTCCGAGGGCACCCAGGCGAACTTGACCTCGTACGCAGCGCCGGGCTTCAGCAGCAGCTCGGGGGCCTCGAGGGACGGGTCGGGCAGGGAGGCCGCCTCGTCTCCGGCGACGTGCCGCAGGGTGGAGATCTTGGTGGCGTCGGCGGCGCCCTGGGGGGTCGTGCCGACCGTGCCGGGGCTGGTGACCGTGCAGTCGGTGGTGGAGACGTTGGTGACGCGGAAGCTGCCGTAGACCGCGCCGACGGTGTCGGCGGCGGCGGTGGTCGGGATGTCGGCGCCGAGCTGCGCGGCGGTGCACAGGGGGGCGCCCACCGCGGTCGTGGCCGTGGGGTCGGCGCCCGTGGTGGCGCCGGTGGAGCCGGGCCCGGTGCTGTTGCCCTTCTCGTCCTCCTTCTTGCCGCCGTCCTCGCCCTGTTCCGCGGACTGGCCGCCGGTGCCGCCGGAGGTGCCCGACCCGCCGTCCGGGCCCTTCTCCTGCCCCGCGCCGCCTTGAGCCTGGGACGCGTGGCCGGCGTTGGAGGTGTTGGCGGCGGAGCCGGTGGCGTTGGAGACGTGCAGGGCGGCGGGGACCGCGGTGCCGATGAACAGGGCGGCCGCGGCCATCCCGACGAGGGCCTGGCGCTTGCGGGCCCGCCGTGCGGGCACCGCCCGCCGCAGGTGGTCCAGCGTGCCGTCGCGCGGCTCCATCTCCTGGACCGCGTCGTGCAGCATCCTGCGCAGTGCCAGCTCGTCCGAGTCGAGCCCGGGGAGGCTCTGGTCGTCGGGGCCGTGGTTCACAGTTCCGTTCCCAGCGTGCGATTGCTTCGGGTCGTGCGGGTCGGCCGACTCTGTCGGCTCGTGCCACTCATAGGGCTCGTGCGGTTTTCCGTCCGTCATGCCGGCGCCTCCATGGCGATGCGCAGCGCCGCGATGCCGCGCGAGCCGTAGGCCTTCACGGAGCCCAGCGATATGCCGAGCGTCGCGGCGACCTGCGCCTCGGTCATGTCGGCGAAGTAGCGCAGGACGAGGACCTCGCGCTGCCTGCGCTGGAGGCCCTTCATCGCCTTGATCAGCGAGTCCCGCTCCAGCTGGTCGTACGCGCCCTCTTCGGCGCTCGCCATGTCGGGCATCGGCTTCGACAGCAGCTTCAGGCCGAGGATGCGGCGGCGCAGGGCGGAACGCGAGAGGTTGACGACCGTCTGCCGCAGATAGGCGAGGGTCTTCTCGGGGTCGCGGACGCGTTTGCGTGCCGAGTGGACGCGGATGAAGGCCTCCTGGACGACGTCCTCGCAGGAGGCGGTGTCGTCGAGGAGGAGCGCCGCGAGGCCCAGCAGGGAGCGGTAGTGGGCGCGGTAGGTCTCGGTGAGGTGGTCGACGGTGGTACCGGCGGCCACTGTGTCGACTTCGTCGCCGTCACGCGGGCTGGGTATGCGGGCGGGCCGCGCTGCGGGCATGGGCGCGATCACCGGCATGCCGCCGGGCGTGCCGGGCATGCGGGGTCGGCGGGGACGCAGGACTGTGCCATGCGTCGCCGCGGTGAAATCGAGTACCTCTGCCACGCCAGTTGGACACGCGTCCCCCCATGAGGGTTGTACGTGCCGGGCGTCACGTTCACGCCAGGCGCCGTTCTCTCCTCAGGCAGCCCCACTGAAGGTGCCTCACAAGCCCTCATGCGTCCCGCTCTTCCCCTATGTCCCATATGAACCGAACGTCCCCACGCTCGACTCACGGCGTCCCCACGCCGACCACATCGCGTCTCCACGCCCCAGGGAGGGCGACCGCAAAGACGCTCCCCGCCCTCCGCACGGTTGCGGAGGGCGGGGAGGAAATCTTCGAACGCCGAAGGGGCCCGGTACAAGTGGTCCGGACCATCATCCAGCTCACATGTCGTACATAGATTCTACAAACGCTTTCTGCAACGCCAGAGCATTTTCCTGTGGGCGGAAGAAATCACCGGAACTCGGCCGCCACCAGCTCGGCGATCTGCGCGGTGTTGAGCGCGGCGCCCTTGCGCAAGTTGTCCCCGCAGACGAAGAGTTCGAGCGCCGTGGGGTCGTCCAGCGCCCGCCGCACGCGCCCCACCCAGGTCGGATCGGTGCCGACCACATCGGCGGGCGTGGGGAACTCCCCCGCGGCCGGGTTGTCGAAGAGCACGACACCGGGCGCCGTCGCCAGAAGTTCGCGGACGCCCTCGACGGTGACCTCGCCCTCGAAACGGGCGTGCACGGTCAGGGCGTGCGTGGTGATAACCGGCACCCTGACGCACGTCACGGCGACGGGCAGCCGCGGCAGTCCGAGGATCTTGCGGGACTCGTCCCGCACCTTCATCTCCTCCGACGACCAGCCGTCCTCCCGCAAGGACCCGGCCCACGGTACGACGTTCAGCGCTACCGGCTCCGGGAACGGCCCGGTGTCGTCGCCGACGGCCCGCCGTACGTCACCAGGGCTGGTCCCCAGCTCCGTACCCGCCACCAGGGACAGTTGCCGGCGCAGCGTCTCGACGCCGGTCCGCCCGGCCCCGCTGACCGCCTGATACGACGACACCACCAGCTCACGCAGCCCGTACTCGGCATGCAGCGCGCCCAGGGCGACGATCATCGACAGCGTCGTGCAGTTCGGGTTGGCGATGATCCCGCGCGGCCGGACACGTGCCGCGTGCGGATTGACCTCGGGCACGACGAGCGGCACATCGGGGTCCATCCGGAAGGCGCCCGAATTGTCCACCACCACGGCGCCCTTGGCGGCGGCGATGGGAGCCCACTGCGCCGCGACCTCGTCCGGTACGTCGAACATGGCGACGTCGACGCCGTCGAAGGCCTCCTCGGTGAGCGCCACCACCTCGACCTCCTCGCCGCGCACGGCCAGCTTGCGGCCGGCCGAGCGCTGCGAGGCGATCAGACGGATCTCGCCCCAGATGTCCGCGTGCTGGGACAGGATCTGGAGCATGACCGTGCCGACGGCTCCGGTCGCACCCACGACCGCGAGCGTCGGTCGTACGGTCATCGGCCGGTGCCTCCGTAGACAACGGCCTCGTCGCTGTCGGAGTCGAGCCCGAAGGCGGTGTGCACGGCGGTCACGGCCTCCTTGACGTCGTCGGCGCGGGTGACCACGGAGATACGGATCTCGGAGGTCGAGATCAGCTCGATGTTCACGCCGGCGTCGGACAGCGCCGTGAAGAAGTCGGCCGTGACGCCCGGGTTGGTCTTCATGCCGGCGCCGACGAGCGAGATCTTGCCGATCTGGTCGTCGTAGCGCAGCGATTCGTAGCCGATGCCGTGCTTGTTCTTCTCCAGGGCGTCGATGGCCTTGCGGCCGTCGGTCTTGGGGAGCGTGAACGAGATGTCCGTCAGGCCGGTGGAGGCGGCGGACACGTTCTGCACGATCATGTCGATGTTGATCTCGGCGTCCGAGATCGTGCGGAAGATCGCGGCGGCCTCGCCCGGCTTGTCCGGCACGCCGACAACCGTGATCTTGGCCTCGGAGGTGTCGTGCGCGACACCCGAGATGATGGCCTGCTCCACCTTGTTGTCCCCTTGCTCAATCGGCTCGCTGCTGACCCAGGTGCCCTGCAGTCCGCTGAAGCTGGACCGGACATGGATCGGGATGTTGTAGCGGCGGGCGTACTCCACACAGCGGTGGAGCAGCACCTTCGAGCCGGACGCGGCCAGCTCCAGCATGTCCTCGAAGGAGATCCAGTCGATCTTCTTCGCCTTCTTCACCACGCGCGGGTCGGCGGTGAACACGCCGTCGACGTCGGTGTAGATCTCGCACACCTCGGCGTCGAGGGCGGCGGCCAGGGCGACGGCCGTCGTGTCGGACCCACCGCGCCCCAGCGTGGTGATGTCCTTCTTGTCCTGGGAGACACCCTGGAACCCGGCCACGATGGCGATGTTGCCCTCGTCCAGCGCGGTCCGGATGCGGCCCGGCGTGACGTCGATGATCCGGGCTTTGTTGTGGACCGAGTCGGTGATGACGCCTGCCTGGCTGCCGGTGAACGACTGGGCCTCGTGCCCCAGGTTTTTGATCGCCATGGCCAGCAGTGCCATGGAGATCCGCTCTCCGGCGGTCAGCAGCATGTCGAACTCACGCCCGGCAGGCATCGGTGATACCTCTCCGGCGAGATCGATCAGCTCGTCCGTCGTGTCGCCCATCGCGGAAACGACGACGACCACCTGGTGGCCGTTCTTCTTCGCTTCCACGATCCGCTTGGCGACGCGCTTGATGCCCTCGGCATCGGCTACGGAGGAGCCTCCGTACTTCTGCACGACAAGGCCCACGTGCGCTCCTCGCTCAGTCCGTGTGTGTCGGCTCAGTTTACCGAGCGCCCGAATTTCCCCTCCGGAATACCGCATGGTGAGATCTCCGGCCGCTCGTTCTCGGACTGCACATGCCCTGCATACGGCGAAGGCACGCGGAAAAGTGCCACGGGTCACAAGCGGCCTCTGTGCATCAATTTTCAAGCACTAAGGTTCCGCCTGTGCAGGTACTTCTGGTGGAAGACGATGAGCCGGTGGCGGAGTCCCTCCGGCGCGGCCTGATCCGCTACGGCTTCGAGGTGGAGTGGGTGACCACGGGCGGCGCGGCGCTCGCGTACGAGGGGCCGTACGACGTCGTCCTCCTCGACCTCGGTCTGCCCGACACCGACGGCCTCGACGTCTGCAAGGCGCTGCGCGAGCGCGGCGACGTGCCGATCATCGTGATCAGCGCACGCAGCGACGAGACGGACCGGGTGGTCGGCCTGGAGCTGGGCGCCGACGACTATGTGTCCAAGCCGTTCGGGGTGCGGGAGGTCATCGCGCGGATACGGGCGGTGATGCGGCGCCTCCAGCCCCGTACGACCGCGGAGTCCGGCCCTGACCGCTACGGCCCGCGCCTGACGATCGACCGCAAGGCGGCCCGCGTCCGGCTGGACGGCGAGGAGGTGCCCCTCGCCCCCAAGGAGTACGACCTGCTGGCCTTCCTCACCGAGGAGCCCGGCGCGCTGATGTCGCGCGAGCAGATCATGGAGGCGGTCTGGGACGCGAACTGGTTCGGCCCGACCAAGACACTCGACGTGCATGTGGCGGCGCTGCGGCGGAAGTTCGCGGGCGCGATCACGATCGAGGCGGTACGGGGCGTCGGCTTCCGGCTGGAGATCGTGGACGGCGGTACGAGCGCACCATGATCCGTCAGCTCATCCGCAGTTACGTCGGTCTCACCGCCGTCGCCATCGCCCTGTTCACCGTGCCGGTGGCCTTCACGCTCACGGACCAGCTGCGGGGCGACACCGCGGACTCGGTCCGGCGGGAGGCCGACACCATGGCCCTGCTGCTCGGCAACGGAGACGCCCCGTCGTGCGCGGCGCTGGGCGAGATGGCGGCGGCGTACGCCGGCCAGACCGACGGCAAGGTCGAGGTGACCGGGAGCTGCGCCGAGACGGGTCTGCCGAAGCCGGCCCGGGACGCGGACCTGGCCAAGGTCCTGAAGACGGGCGAGCCCGCGACCGACTGGGGCTCCTCCTTCATCTGGGGCCCGGAACTGGTGATCACGGTGCCCGCGCAGGAGAGTGCGGTGCCCGGAGACGGGCGCAACAGGGGCGAGGTCATCGGCGCCGTACGCATCGTGTACCAGACCGACGCCCTGACCAGCCGGCTGTGGCAGATCTGGGGCTTCCGCGCGGGCCTCGCGGTCGCCGTCCTCGTCGTGGCCGCCGTGATCGGCGCCGCGGCGGCACGGCGCATCACCCGCCCCCTGCGCCAGCTCAACGACATGGCGCGCAAGTTCAGCGACGGCGACCTGACGGCGCGGTCGACGGTGACGGGACCGTCGGAGACACAGACGCTGGCGCGCACGCTCAACCAGGCGGGCGAGCGCCTCGACACCCTCATCGCCTCGCAGCGCATCTTCGTGGCCGACGCCTCCCATCAACTCCGCACGCCTCTCACGGCGTTGCGCCTGTCCCTGGACAACATCGCGGACGGCGTGGACGACGACTTCGTACGGGAGGACGTGGAGCAGGCGACGGCGGAGGTCGTCCGCATGAGCCGCCTGGTGAACGGCCTGCTGGTCCTCGCCCGGGCGGAGGCGAAGGTGTCGGCGGCCGAACCGCTGCCCCTGTGGGACATCGTCCGGGAACGCCTCTCGGTGTGGAGGCCGGCCGCCGACGAGCGCGGAGTCACCATCGCGCTCAGGGGGAGTGCCGACGACCGGCTGCTCGTCCTGTCCAGCCCCGGCCATCTGGACCAGGTCCTGGACAACGTGCTCTCGAACGCCCTGGAGGTCTCACCGGACGGCGGCACGATCACCGTACGGGTGGAGCAGCGGGGCGACGAAGTGGTGCTGTCCGTGTCGGACGGGGGCCCCGGCATGTCGGACGCGGAGAAGTCCCGCGCCTTCGACCGCTTCTGGCGGGGCCAGGGCCTCACCGGACGCGCGGGATCGGGCCTGGGGCTCGCCGTCGTCAAGCAACTGGTGACCGACGACGGCGGCACGGTGACCCTGAAGGACGCGCCCGGCGGCGGGCTGAGCGTGGAGATCAGCCTTCGGGCATCGCAGAAGAGTGGTGGTTGACGATCTTCCACTCTCCGTTGCGCTTCTCGTACTCGTACGTGTAGCGGGCCTTGACGACGCGCTTCTCGCCGGTCTCGTGGTCCGTCAGCGCGAACTGGTAAGTCCCCGTGTCGATGGCCGAGTTGGAGTCGAGAACGTTGACCACGGTCTGCATCTTCGTGCCGACCGGCTTGTTCGCCAGGAAGTGCTCGAAGTAGTCGACGATTCCGGCCCGGTCCGTACGGACCTTGTTGGAGACGGTGGGGAGCAGGACGGCGTCCTTGGCGTACAGGTCGGCGACCTTCTCCGCGTCACCCGTCTGCAGCGCGGCGTTCCACGTGTCGAACAGCGAGGCGACCTGCGCCTTGCTCGGCTTGCCGACCGCCACGGGCCCGGCCGTCGCGGCGCCGGCGGCGAAGGTGCCTGCGGCGACGACAGCGGCGGCGGTGACGACGGCGGCGCGTATACGGGTCTTGCGGGTCATCGCAACTCCAGTGCGTGTCAGGGGCCTTGTGCTTCCCTCCGCGTTCGCTGCGGTGGAAGTGACTCCAGACTCGCTTTCCGCCGGTTAGCGCCTATGCAGCCGACGTACAGGGGACAGCCAAGACGCGTGCAACCTACGTAGGGTCACCGGACGGTCATGTGCAGTCGCCATGCCGTCCGCCCATGTCAGGCGTTGACCCTTCTGTGCCCGGCCGCGAGGATCCCACCCATGACAGCCGATCTCCTGCTGGGCGCCGTCGTGCTGGTCGCCTCCTGCGTCCAGTGGCTCACCGGCATGGGGTTCGCGCTGGTCGCCGTACCCGCGCTCGTGCTGCTGCTCGGGCCGGGTGAGGGGGTGGCGCTGGTCAACTGTGCGGCCGGGGTCATCTGTGTCGTGGGGCTTGCCGTGGGGTGGCGGCGGGTGCGGGTGGGGGCGATGGTGCCGTTGTGTGCCGCGGCGGTGTGCACCGTGCCTGTGGGGACGTGGGTCACCCGTCAACTGCCCGAAGCCGCACTGATGTTGGTCATGGGCGGGCTGGTGACCGTCGCCGTCCTGCTCGTCATGCGGGGCGCCCGTGTGGCCGCGCTGCGGGGCACGGGAGGCGCGGTCGCGGCCGGTGCGGTGGGTGGGTTCATGAACTCGGCGGCCGGGGTGGGCGGGCCGCCTATGTCCCTGTATGCCGTCAACGCGGGGTGGGCCGTGCGGGACTTCGTGCCGAACGCGCTGTTCTACGGCGTTGTCGTCAACGCCTTCTCCGTGGCCGCGAACGGAGTGCCGCGGATGGATCGGGCGCAGTGGGCCGTCGTGGCTGTCGCGATGGTCGTGGGTGCGGTGGCCGGGTGGGGGCTCGCCGGGCGGGTGCCGGAGCGGCGGGTTCGGGCGCTCGTGCTGGTGCTGGCTCTGGCGGGTGGGGTCGGGGCGGTGGGGAAAGGGGTGTGGAGTTATTGGGGTGGCCTTCCGTAGCGCGTCTCGTTACCGTCGGCCAAATGGAGATCTTGCGCTATACGGCGTTCACGACCGACCCGGCCGGCGGCAACCCCGCGGGTGTCGTTCTCGATGCCACCGGGCTCGACGACGCGGCGATGCTGGCGGTGGCGGCTGAAGTGGGTTATTCGGAGACGGCGTTCATGGTGCCGGCGGACGATGGGGGGCTGGATGTGCGGTACTTCAGTCCGCTCGCCGAGGTGCCGTTCTGTGGTCATGCGACGATCGCGACGGCGGTCGCGTATGCGGAGCGGCATGGGCCGGGGTCCTTGGTGTTGCGCACGAAGGCGGGGACGGTGCGTGTCACGGCGGAACGGGCGGAGGACGGTTCCGTGGTGGCCTCGCTGACCAGTGTCGAGCCTCGTACGGCGGACTTGTCCGACGCCGATCAGGCCGAACTGCTCGACGCCCTGCGCTGGTCCGCCGAGGATCTCGATCCGGCGCTGCCGCCGCGCGTCGCCTATGCCGGGGCCTGGCATCCGGTGATCGCGGCCGGCACCCGCAGCCGCCTGGCGGACCTGGCGTACGACATGTCCGCGCTCAGCGCGCTCATGCGCCGCAAGGAGTGGACGACCGTCGATCTGGTCTGGCGGGAGTCGCCCACGGTGTTCCACGCCCGCAATCCCTTCCCGCCGGGTGGTGTCGTCGAGGACCCCGCCACCGGAGCGGCGGCTGCCGCGTTCGGTGGGTATCTCAGGGAGCTGCAACTCATCGCCGTACCGGCCGCCTTGACGATCCACCAGGGTGTGGACATGGGGCGGCCGAGCACGATCTGGGTGTCGGTGCCGGACGCCCCGAGCAGCGGCATCGGCGTCACCGGCGCCGCCGTACGCCTCGGAGCGGACCTCACGCCAGACCCCGCCCAGCAGTGAGGTTCCGGACCCTCGGCCCCTGACGCCGACGGCGCCCTGGCTACTTGGACTTTGCCTTGGACTTGGGCTTGGGCTTGGCCTTCGCCTTGCCCAGGCCCAGCGGGCCCGCGATCTCCTCCGCCATGACCTTCCCGGCCTCGAACTCGAGCGTGTCGTCGCCCATGGCCTGGTCCGTGTCGAGGCCGTCGAGTTCCTCGAGGGGCTGGTTCAGGCGCACGTGCGCCAGGACGGACTGCAGGGCCCGCAGGGTCGCCGAAGCGGTGGCGCCCCAGTTGGAGAAGTAGGAGAACTGCCACCACCACAGGGCCTCGGTGGTGCGGCCCGCGCGGTAGTGGGCCATGCCGTGGCGGAGGTCGGTGATGACGTCGGTGAGGTCGTCGGAGATACGGGCGGGGACCGGCGCCTTGCGGGGCTCGTACGGGTCGAAGACCTCCGAGTAGACGTCGACCGGCTCGAGGAGCCGGGCGAGGTTCTCGCGGAGGTCGTCCACGTCCGGCTCGGGGCCGGGGTCGGGCTCGTACCGGTCCTCGGGCACCAGGTCCTCGTGCGCGCCGAGGCGGCCCCCGGCGAGCAGCAGCTGGGAGACCTCCAGCAGGAGGAAGGGGATCGCCGATTCCGGCTCGTCGCCCTTCGCCACCTCGGTGACCGCAACGAGGAAGCTCTCTACCTGGTCCGCGATCTGGACCGCGAAGTCGTCCGGGTCCTGCGTGGTCGCGTGCAGCGTGGCGTCAGACATCTAGGAGTCGTCTCCCCTCGAAGGCGCGGCCGAGGGTCACCTCGTCCGCGTATTCCAGGTCGCCACCCACCGGGAGGCCGCTGGCCAGGCGGGTGACCTTGAGGCCCATGGGCTTGATCATGCGGGCGAGGTACGTGGCCGTGGCCTCGCCTTCCAGATTCGGGTCCGTGGCCAGGATCAGTTCCGTTACCGTCCCGTCGGCCAACCGCGCGAGAAGTTCTCGTATACGCAGGTCGTCCGGACCGACACCCTCGATCGGGCTGATCGCGCCGCCGAGGACGTGGTAGCGGCCGCGGAACTCACGGGTGCGCTCGATCGCGACGACGTCCTTCGGCTCCTCCACCACGCAGATGACGGCGGGGTCGCGGCGGGTGTCGCGGCAGATGTTGCAGTTCTCCTCCTGCGCGATGTTCCCGCAGATCGCGCAGAAGCGGACCTTGGCCTTGACCTCCATGAGGGCCTGCGCAAGGCGCCGGACATCCGTCGGTTCGGCCTGGAGGATGTGGAAGGCGATCCGCTGCGCGCTCTTGGGACCGACGCCGGGGAGCCGCCCCAGTTCGTCGATGAGGTCCTGGACCACGCCTTCGTACACGGACTGCCCGCCTTCCTGGTGTTCTCTCAGTTCGTACGGTAGTTGCCGGACGCCCGCCGCAGTAAGGCAGGTCCGGTCACAGAACAGGTGTCAGAACGGCAGGCCGGGGATACCGCTGCCGCCGCCCAGACCCTGCGCCAGCGGACCCAGCTTCTGCTGCTGGAGCGTCTGCGCGTTCTCGTTGGCCGCGTGGACGGCCGCGATGATCAGGTCGGCGAGCGTCTCGGTGTCTTCGGGGTCCACCGCCTTCGGGTCGATCTTGAGGGCGCGCAGCTCACCGGCGCCGGTGACGGTGGCCGTCACCAGGCCGCCGCCGGCCTGGCCGTCGACCTCCGTCTGCGCCAGTTCCTCCTGCGCTTGCGCCAGGTCCTGCTGCATCTTCTGGGCCTGCTGCAGCAGCTGCTGCATATTGGGCTGGCCACCACCGGGGATCACGATCAGCTCCTCTTCGGGTACGGGTTTTTCCCGCTCGTTTTTCCCGCTCGGCACGAGCCTACGTGGTCCGCGCAGCCGTCGCCCTAGCACTCTTTCGAGTGAGTCGGTCGTGAGTCCTATACCTGATCAAGGCCCACTTCCGGGCGGAAAAGAGACGAAAACCGGGTCTTCGCCACCCATTGGGCGGTAGGAAGGATGCGGCGCGTCAGCATCAGATCTCACGTGAGCGCCAGGCAGGCGTCACGCACCGTGATCAGTAGGGAGTGCCGGGTGGGTCAGCCGGAGATGCAGCCCGAGGGTCGGCCTCAGGACGGGCGCGGCAAGGAGGCCGCCGGGCTGCGGCCGGGCGATCTGGCCGGGCGGACGTTTCCGCTCGGGGACTGGGCGGAGCCGGCGGAGCGGCTGGACGAGCTGTACCGGTGGGTGGAGCGCGGGGCGCTGGACACCGCGTCCTGGTATCTCGCCGACCGGGTGTGGAAGCGGCGGGGGGCGCGGGGGCTGCGGGCGGGTGCCGCGGTGGGGGCGGTGGCGGGGGGTGCGTTGCCCTTGCTGGATCTGACGGGGGTGCTGGTCGGGGCGGCCGCGTGGGGGTATCTGGCGCTGCTGCTCGGGGCGGCGTGTGTGGCGGTCGACCGGTGCTTCGGGGTGACGTCCGGGTGGATAAGGGACGTCGCGACTGCGCAGGCTGTGCAGCGGCGGCTTCAGGTGCTGCAGTTCGACTGGGCCTCGGAGAGTGTGCGGGAGGTGCTGGGGCCGGCGGAGGGCACGGCGAGTGAGGCTGCGGAGCGGTGTCTGGGGGTGCTGCGGAGGTTCTCCGAGGACGTGACGGAGTTGGTGCGGGCGGAGACGGCGGACTGGATGGTGGAGTTCCGGACGGGGTCCGCGCCGATGGGGATTCAGTCGGCGGTGTCCGGAGGCGGTCGGGGGGAGGGGGCTGTGGTGCAGGGGCGGTTTCCCATGTCGCCGGGGGCTGGTGGTACACGGCCCAACATGCCTCGGCAGCGGCCGCCGGAACCAAGGTGACCCGGGGTTGGCGCGGGGGTGGGTGGGTCGCGCAGCCCGGCGCTGACGGGGTGCCGCCTGCGCCCACCCGTGCCGCCCCAGGCGGCACGCATGCCCGCAGCTTGGCGGGACGCCGCAGCTCAGCGGCTAGGCCTGCGGGGCCGGAAATGCCACCGGGCTCCTGAGTCCCGTCCTGTTCACCGCTCTCACCCCGAAGAACACGTTGTCCTTCGACAGGTCGACCTCGTGGGTCGTCACGTCGCCCACCGGGATCACGTGGGTCCACTCCGGGGATGTCGTCTCGCGCCAGACGACCTCGTAGCCGGCGAGGTCGGGTTCCGTGCCGCGCGTCCACACCAGCTCGGTCGAGTTGGCCAGGGTGGCGGTGAGGATCTTGGCGCCTCGAGGGGTGCCCGGGGCCTGGGCCAGGGTCCACAGGGTCGCCGCGTTCACCTTCGCCACCCTCGTGATGAACGGGAAGTCGCAGAACTCGGGCAGGTCGCCGTACTGCTTGCCCGTTTCGTCGATGCGTACGTCCTGGTGCTGATGGGCGTAGTCCTCGGTCGGCTCGGTGAAGCGGGCGGCGGGATAGGCGCGTTCGAGGAAGGGGATGTGGTCGCCGCCGCGGCGGTAGCGGTCCCGGCGGTAGATGACGCGGACGCGCATGCCGGTCGCGTCGTTCTCCGCCACGTCCCGCACGAAGCGGGCCAGCTGACGGGTCGCGGAGTCGTTCTCGCCGCCCACCGAGCGCCGGGTCGCCGCCTGCTCCGGCGTCTCCGAGGACGGCACGCCCTCCGCGAAGAGGCGGATGGTGTACGGGTCCACCGTGCCGTCGTCCGCCTTCGGGCTGCCGACGATGTCGTTGGTGAACATGCCCTGCACATCCGTCCCGGCCGCCCGGTACTGCTGCGCCATGTGCGCCGCCCCGTACAGGCCCTGCTCCTCCCCCGCCACCGCGGCGAACACGATCGTCGCGGCGGGCCTGCGCCTCGCCATCACCCGGGCCAGTTCCATCGCCACCGCCACCCCCGACGCGTCGTCGTCCGCGCCCGGCGAGTCCGAGGTGGCGTCCATGACGTCCGTGACGCGGGAGTCGTAGTGGCCCGAGACGACGTACACGCGCTCCGGCGTCACCGAGCCGCGCAGGGTCGCCACCACGTTGGTGATGCGGGTCGCGACCGGGATGCGGGGCGCCGGTTCCTGGACGTACGACTGGAGCTCCACCGTCATACGGCCGCCCGACTTCTCGGCGTACGTGCGCAGCTCCGCCGCGATCCAGTCCCGGGCCGCGCCGATGCCGCGATTCGGGTCGTCCTGGGTGGAGAGGGTGTGGCGGGTGCCGAAGGACGCCAGTTTGCGGACCGTCGCCTCGATGCGGGACTCGGATATCTCCCGTAGCAGGGCGCGTAGTTCGCGGCTCGGGCGCTGGGACGTCGCCGGGCCGCCGCCACCAGCCACCGGATCACCGGCCGCCGCGTCCCTCGCTGGCGCCGCCTCCGCCCCGCCCCCCGTCCCCACCACCGCCGCGCTCGCCGCCGTAGCGGTGAGGACCGTTCTTCTGGAGGGGCTGGGGCGCATGTCGTCTCCCGTGGCCGATGCGAACGAACCGTCACCCATGGTTGTGGACGCGTCAAGAACAGCGCAAGGGGGCCTGCGATACGGCGAGTTGAGAGGGGCCTCAGTCGTCGTCGCGGCAGAGCCGGTCCCCCGCCTCCGTCGAGCACGGCACATGGCCGTGGCTGCGGATGACGTTCTGGCCGTTCCCCCGGATGTAGTTGAGGAAGCTCCCGGCGAGGGAGCCGGCGGGCGGGGCGCCGTAGGTGTAGGCGTACTCCACGCCGCGATACGGGTAGGGGCTGCCGTCGTTCTCGATGGCCTCGACGTCGGCGAGGTCGCCGTTGAGGGCGACGAGCTTGACGCCCTTCTCGCCGTTCGCCTGGTTGAGTTCGCTGAAGCCGAGGGCGCCCGGGGTCGAGGCGACCTTCTTCAGCACGTCCGCCGTGGAGTTGAGCTCGCAGCGCACGGGGGCGGACTTGTCGACCGCGAGATCGCAGTCCAGGGAGGTGCTGGGCACGCCCTCCCACCTCCCGTCGAGCACCCGGTCCTGGAAGATCTGCCGGGTGCCGGAGTCGGCGTTCCGGCTGACCAGGACGACCCGCCGGTGCGGCAGCGAGGGGTCGAGCTCGTCCCAGTGGCCGAACTCCCCGGAGTAGAGGCGCCGGACCTGCGTGAGGGTCAGACCCTCCGGAAGGCCGAGGCCCTTGTTGGAGACCAGGGTGAAGACGGACAGGGCCATGGGGTCGGCCTCCAGCGTGGTGCCCGCCCGTGAGCTGCGGCCGTCGGAAAACGCGATCACGGACGCCTGGCTCTTCTTCGACTTGCCCTTCAGATCGGCGAGTTCACCGACGCCGGCCGAACTGCCGCGTGCTTCCACCGCGATCTCGGAACCCTCGCAGTCCCTCTCGTACACCTTGGCCAGTTCCTCCACCACGGGCGCGAAGGCGGTGGAGCCGGTGACCGTGAGCTTGCCCTTCTCGCAGCCCAGCGGGGGCGGGTTGTCGTCGCGGGCGATGATGATGGTCGAGAGGGTGAGGACGGAGGCGATGAGGGCGATGGTGATCACCCGGGCCTCCTGTCCGAACATGGGCGGCTTGTCGTCCGGCAGCGCGCCACGGTTGGGACGCACCTCACCGTCCCGGATGCCGCCGACGAGCTTGATCTCGCGGCCCACGTCACCGCCCGACAGCAGCACCAGCAGCTTGAAGTACTCGCCGCGGTTGAGCGGGACGCGCGGGAGGCGCAGCTTGTTGCCGTTCTCGTCGTAGCCGAAGCCCGAGTGCGGGGTGAAGTGGCTCATCAGGTGGTCGGTGCCTTGCGGCTGGGTGACCGACACACCGTGGATGGTCCGGTCGGTGAACTCCACGGTGAGGCCGTTGAGTTCACGACTCGTGTAGTCGTCGAGCCCGATGCTCTTCGAGCCGTCGTTCTCGATGCGCAGCAGGACGAGTGTCCCGTTGGCCATGTTGGGCGCGTCGAACGAACCGAGCCGGACGTTCGGGCGGCCCGACTGGACGTCGTCCCCTATCGGGTTGTCCATCTGGACGCGGTAACCGATCCGCTTACGCTGCGGTATGTGGCGCTCGTACCACACCATGGCGATCGCGGCCCCGATACCCATGACCGACGTCGCGACGGCAACGACATTCTCTGCGCTCAGCCACTCCACTGGGTGCCCCCGCAACTCCCAGAACCCGACAGTGTCCGGTCACTGTACGGTCGCGGGCTGTGATACTCCGTTTCCGTCCGCAGAAGTTCGCTTGAGATTCAACTACCGCGCGGGACCTTCAACGGGCAGGCACATAGGGGGACTTGGTCACGGGGGGACTTGGTCACTCCCGGGTGTAGGCCAGCTTCTCCCCGCTGCTCGCGTTCACCCGCTCCAGACGGCCGTCCGGCAGCAGCGTCAGCTCGGTGGCGGCGCCCGGGGTGCAGGAGGAGGCCGGCTCACCGACGGTGACGGTGGACGGGCCGATGTTCAACGGCCCCTCCGCGCCCGGCTCTTCGGCCAGCTGCGCCCGGAACACACAGTGATAGGCCGGGCCGTCGGCCACCAGCGAGAGCACCGTGTCACCCACCTCGCCCTGCTGGAGGGTGAGTCGACGGCTGTGGTTCCCGGCGTCGTTAGAGATGGTCGCGGACCACGTGCCCAGGAACGCCGTCGGAATCGCACCGCCGGCGGGCGCCGAGGGGGCCGGGGAGGACTCCGGCGCCGTCGTCGGCCCGGACGAGGCGGAGGCGCTCGCGCTCGGCGACGCGGTGGACGTGCCGTCACCCTTGCCGTCGTTCTTCTCGTCCCCCGAGCCGTTCATGAGCGCGTACACCGAACCGCCGGCGGCCAGCGCCACGACCAGCGCGATCACGACGAGCAGCACCGTGGAGCGGCCGCTTTGGCGCGGCGGTTCTTGGGGTGCGCCGGGCCCGTACGGCGGGGTCGCGCCGAGGCTGCCGTACGGGTTGTACTGCTGGCCGTACGGCGGCGCCCCGGCCCCCGACTGCGGCGGGTACCCGTACCCGGCCGGCTGCGGGTGCTGCTGGGGATAGCCGTACGCCGGGTGCGGCGCCGGGGCGGGCGGCGGGGCCTGGGGGCCCTGGCCCGAGACCATGGTGGGCAGGTGGTTCAAGGGGGCACCGCCACCCGGCTGTCCGGGCGGAGGCGGCGCCTGTACGGCCGTAGGAGCGTCGTCGTCCGCGGCCGACGCATGCTCCGGGGACGCCTCGACAGCCGCTGCGTCCTCAGGGTCTTCCGTCTCCAGCAACTGCACGGCGTGCCGCCCGAGTTGGGCCACCAGCGTGCCGGGCAGCCACGGATCCCGCGAGCGCCCGTCCGAGACGGTCGCGTCGGCGCCCGTACGCTCCAGGATCTCGTCGAGCGTCGGCCGCGCCGCCGGATCCTTGCGCAGACAATGCCGTACGAGATCGGCGATCCCCTCCGGTACGCCCTCCAGGTCGGGTTCCTCCTGGGCGATGCGGAACATCAGGGCGTGCACCCCGCTGTTGGTGGCGCCGAAGGGGAGGTTGCCGGTGGCGGCGTAGGCAAGGACGGAACCCAGGCAGAAGACGTCGCACGCCGGGGTGATCCGGTCGCCGCGCACCTGCTCGGGCGCCATGAAGCCGGGCGAGCCGACGAGCGCACCCGTCCGGGTCAGCCCGCCGTCGGTCACGGTCTCCAGGGCACGGGCGATTCCGAAGTCGATGACCCGGGGCCCGTCGATGGTGACCAGCACATTGGACGGCTTCAGATCCCGGTGGATGATCCCGGCCGCGTGAATGTCCTTCAGCGCATACGCGAGCCCGGCCGCGAGGATGCGCACGGACCGCTCGGGCAGCGCACCGTGATCACGGCCGACGACCTGCTGAAGGCTGGGCCCGGCGACATACCCGGTGGCGACCCAGGGCACCGCGGCCTCGGTGTCGGCGTCCAGCACCGGCGCGGTCCAGTCCCCGCCGACCTGCCGCGCGGCCTGCACCTCCTGCCGGAACCGCGCCCGGAACTCCTCCTGCGCGGCCAGCTCCTCCCGCACCAGCTTGACCGCGACGGTCCGCCCCCGGTCGGACCGGGCCACATACACCTGCCCCATCCCACCCGCACCCAGCCGCGCCAGCAGCCGATACGCCCCGATCCGCGGTGGATCCCCGGCCCCCAGTTTCTCCATCGCCGCGCCGCCCTCCCCCGATACGCGCTGTGCAATGGATCGAGGATAGTGCGGGGATACGGCGAGGTGAGCGGGGCGGTGTCTACGGTTCCGTAACAGGGAGCCCCACTTGCTCCAGGACCTTCGACAGCCGTTCCAGGGTTCGTACGGCGTCCAGGAGTTCGTCCTCCCCGAAGGCCTCCGCGAGCCTGTCCGCGAACACGGCGTGCCCGGGATTGATCCGGCGGACCGCCGCAAGCCCCTCCTCCGTCGGTGCGAGGAGCTTGGCGCGGCGGTGGGCGGGGTTGGGTCGGTACTCGGCGAGCCCTCGCTCCACCAGCAGATCGGCGATGCGCTGGACGCTCTGCCGCGTGATGCCCATCTCCCGTGCGATCCCGGAGACCGGCAACGGCTCCCGCAGTACCGCGCCGAGCACCTGCCACCAGGCGGCGGTGAGTCCGGCGGGACGCGCCAACTCCTCTGCCACGGCGAGGAATTGACCGTTCAGCCGGAAGACGCCGAGGGCGCTGCGGCTGAGCAGATCCTGACGCTCCCTGCTCACTCCGCCGCCCCCTGAAGGACGGCGTACGCCTCCGCGTCCGAGTCGTGGAACAGCCTGTACCAGGCGTCGAGCATCTCACCCTCGTACACCCCGAGCAGCCGGAAGATCTCCCGCGCGAAGGCGACGGGCTCGGTGGGACCGGCCGTGACGAGGTTGCCGTCGGTCACGGCGTCCGCGTCGACGTACCGGTCGCCGCCCTTGTATCCGGTGGCCGCGAGATAGAAGGAGACGGCGCTGGTGTGGTCGCGGTCGTCGAGCAGGCCCTCGCGGGCGAGCCCCGCGGTGCCTCCGCAGATCGCGGCGACGGGGACACCGGCGTCGAGGAACTCCCGCGCCTTGCGGGCGAACGGCGCGAGATCGTCGCTCGTGTCCCACAGATCGGCGCCCGGCAGGATCAGCAGCGAGCTGTCTTCGGGGCGTACGTCGTCCAGGGCGAGGTCGGGCTGGATGCGGAGCCCGCCGATGCTGGTGACGGGGTCGAGGGTGGGGCCGGCGGTGCGGATCGGGTACCCGGCGCGGGCGAGGTGGGCGGTCGCGTGGCCGGTCTCCCAGTCGGCGAGGGTGTTGTAGACGGCGAGGTGTACGGGCTGGTGGCTCATGGTTCCTCCTGGACTCGGACTCTTTGAGCTCTTTGAGATGATGACAGAATGCTGTCATAAATGCAGCATGCTGTCAATGTCTGAGCGGGAGACGGGAGGCGGGATCGGTCGTTGTCGACAACCTGTCGCGGAAAGCGTCATCCCACAGACAGGACGCCGATACCGCTTCCGCATCGCGGACATTTACGCTCGCCCGCATGACCCCTCAGCCAAATCCCGAGGTCGGCGCCGCCGTGAAGGCCGCGGACCGTGCGCATGTGTTCCACTCCTGGTCCGCGCAGGAGCTCATCGACCCGCTCGCCGTCGCCGGCGCGGAGGGGTCGTACTTCTGGGACTACGACGGCAAGCGCTACCTCGACTTCACCAGCGGGCTCGTCTACACGAACATCGGATACCAGCACCCGAAGGTCGTCGCCGCGATCCAGGAGCAGGCGGCGAGGATGACGACGTTCGCGCCCGCGTTCGCGGTCGAGGCGCGGTCGGAGGCGGCGCGGCTGATCGCAGAGCGGACGCCGGGTGACCTGGACAAGATCTTCTTCACCAACGGCGGGGCGGACGCGATCGAGCACGCGGCACGGATGGCCCGGCTGCACACGGGCCGGCCGAAGGTGCTGTCGGCGTACCGCTCCTACCACGGTGGTACGCAGCAGGCGGTGAACATCACGGGTGACCCGCGGCGCTGGGCGTCGGACGCCGGTTCCGCCGGGGTCGTGCACTTCTGGGCGCCGTTCCTGTACCGCTCCCGCTTCTACGCGGAGACGGAGGAGCAGGAGTGCGAGCGGGCTCTCGAGCACCTGGAGACGACGATCGCCTTCGAGGGGCCGTCGACCGTCGCCGCGATCATCCTGGAGACGATTCCGGGGACTGCGGGGATCATGGTGCCGCCGCCGGGCTATCTGGCGGGCGTCCGTGAGATCTGCGACAAGTACGGGATCGTCTTCGTGCTGGACGAGGTCATGGCCGGGTTCGGGCGGACGGGCGAGTGGTTCGCGTCGGACCTGTCCGGCGTCGTACCTGACCTGCTGACCTTCGCGAAGGGCGTGAACTCCGGGTATGTGCCGCTGGGCGGGGTCGCGATCTCCGGGGCGATCGCGGAGACCTTCGGTCAGCGGGCCTATCCGGGCGGACTGACCTACTCCGGGCATCCCCTGGCCTGCGCCGCCGCCGTCGCGACGATCAACGTGATGGCCGAGGAGGGCGTCATCGAGAACGCGGCGAAGCTCGGCACGGCCGTCGTGGAACCGGCGCTGCGGGAGCTGGCCGAGCGTCACGCGTGCGTGGGCGAGGTGCGGGGCGTCGGCATGTTCTGGGCGCTGGAACTCGTAAAGAACAAGGAGACCCGCGAGCCACTGGTCCCGTACAACGCGTCCGGCGCTGCGAACGCCCCCATGACCGCGCTCGGCTCCGCCGCGAAGGCCAACGGCATCTGGCCGTTCATCAACATGAACCGCACGCACGTCGTACCGCCGTGCAACGTGAGTGAGGCGGAATTGAAGGAGGGCCTCGCGGCACTGGACGCTGCGCTGACCGTGGCCGACGAGTTCGTGGAGTAAACGCGACTCCCAGCCGCACAGGCCTTTGAGGGGCGGGGGTCCAGGGGGCGGATCTCCTTGGCGGGGCCGAAAAACACCGCGGTTTTCGCTCCCCCCGCCGGGACGGCGACCCCTGCAAGCCGAACGCGTAAGGTGGCGTGCTCGTAGACATATGCGAGCACGCCACCCCATCGCGACGTAGGGAGACGCCCCGACCATGCCCGGCACCAGCGGCAACGGCGCCGTGACCCGCAGCACCCTGCGGCAGCAGATCGCCGAAGCGCTTCGCGACGAGGTGCTGGCGGGACGGCTGCAGCCGGGTCAGGAGTTCACGGTGAAGGAGATCGCCGAGCAGTACGGCGTCTCCGCCACCCCCGTACGCGAGGCCCTGGTCGATCTCTCCGCGCAGGGCCTCCTCGACGCCGACCAGCACCGCGGCTTCCACGTCCACGAGTACTCCGTAGCGGACTACCGCCGCATCCTCGAGGCCCGCAGCCTGGTCATCGCCGGCATGTTCCAGGCACTGGACAGCAATCACCGGGGCTACCAGAACCCCACGGACGCCCGCTTCGCCGCCGGCCTCGCCGGAGTGCGCCGCCGCGGCGAGGAGGCACAGCGCGCGGCAGCCGCGGGCGACCTCACCGTCCTGATCGGCTACGACCTGCGCTTCTGGAAGGAACTCGGCAACCTCTTCGGCAACCCCTACCTCGCCGACTTCCTGCACCGGCTGCGCGTCCAGTCCTGGGTCTGCGCGGTCCAGCACCTGCGCCGGGTGACCGACCTGCGCGGCCACCTCTGGTCCTGCCACACCGAGCTGGTCGACGCGCTGGCCCGACGCGACACGACGGAGGCACGCGCGATCGTCGCCTCGTACAACACGGACTCCCTGGCCCTCATCGAACGCCTGGCCGCCGGATGAAGGGCCCTGAAACGGCCGTGGACCTCTCCGTCGTCATCCCCGCCTACAACGAAGAACGGCGCCTCGGCCCCACCCTCGACGCCATCGCCGACTATCTCGGCGAGGACGAGGGCCGCTGGGGCGACTGGGAGATAATCGTCGCCGACGACGGCTCCACCGACGGCACCCGTGACCTCGTCACCGAGCGAACCAAGCGGGCCGAGGGAACCGAGCAAGCCGAGCAAGCCGAAGGAACCGAGCGCGCCCAGGGGACCGACGCCCCCGACACCCGCATCCGCCTCGTCACCGCCGACCGCAACCGCGGCAAGGGCGCCGCCCTCCGCCTCGGCGTCGCCGCCTCCCGTGGCCGCCGCGTGCTGGTTACGGACGCCGATCTGGCCGCGCCCATCGAGGAGTTGGAGCGGCTCGACAAGGCGCTCAGTGAGGGCTACGCCGCCGCGATCGGCTCCCGTTCCGTCCCCGGCGCGACGATCGGCGACCGCCAGCACCCGGTGCGCGAACTGCTCGGCCGCGCGGGCAACGTACTCATACGCAGGACCGCCGTCCCCGGCATCCGCGACACCCAGTGCGGTTTCAAGCTCTTCGACGGCGACCGCGCCCGCGAGGCCTTCGCCGACTCCCGACTCGACGGCTGGGGCATCGACGTCGAGGTCCTCCAGCACTTCCGCCGCGCCGACTGGCCGCTCGCCGAGGTCCCGGTCCGCTGGTCGCACCAGAGCGGCTCGAAGGTCGGCCCCCTCGACTACGGCCGCGTCCTCGCCGAACTCGCCCGCCTCAAGGCCCGCGCCCTCCGCCCGGCGGACCTCCTGGCCGTAGCCCTCTTCCTCCTCATGTCGGTGGCCCTCTACTCGGGCCGCCTGATCGACCCGAGCAACCGCTATCTGCCGGATTCGCTCCGGGACCAGAACCAGTGGGAGTGGTTCTTCGCGGTGACGGCCGACAACGTCGCCCACCTCCGCAACCCCCTCTTCACCGACCTCCAGGGCTTCCCCGACGGCGTGAACCTCATGGCCAACACGGTCATGCTCGGCCTGTCCGTCCCCTTCGCACCGCTGACCCTGCTCGCGGGCCCGGCGATCTCCCTGAGCGTGGTCATGACGCTGGGCCTCGCGGCCACCGCCGCCGCCTGGTACTGGCTGATCGTGAAACGGGTCGTACGGCAGCGCGCCGCGGCCTTCGTCGGCGCGTCCCTCGCGGCCTTCGCCCCGCCGATGGTCAGCCATGCCAACGCGCACCCGAACTTCATCATCCTGTTCATGATCCCGCTGATCATCGACCGCGCGCTGAGGCTCTGCTCCGGCACCCGGGTCACCCGGGACGGGATCGTGCTGGGCCTGATGGCGGCGTACCAGATCTACCTCGGCGAAGAGCCCCTGCTGCTCGCGGCGATGGGGATGCTGCTGTTCGCCGCCGCGTACGCAGTCGTACGACGGGATGTGGCGAAGGCGTCCTGGCGCCCGCTCGGCAAGGGCCTGCTGATCGGCGCCGCGACCTGTCTCCCCTTGGTCATCTACGCCCTGGCCTGGCAGTTCTACGGCCCGCAGAGCTACCACAGCGTCCTGCACGGCGACAACGCCGGCAACAGCCCGCTGGCCCTGCTCTCCTTCGCGGAACGCTCGCTCATCGCGGGCGACGCGGACACCGCGAACGCCCTCTCCCTCAACCCCACCGAGCAGAACGCCTTCTACGGCTGGCCGCTGGTCGCCCTCGCCTTCGCGATCGTCGTACGGCTGTGGGAGCACGCCCTGGTCAAGGCGCTGGCGTTCACGGCGGTAGCCGCGGCTTTCCTTTCCCTGGGCCCGGAGTTCCGTATCCCGCTGACGGACGTCGTCCTGCCCGGCCCCTGGGCGCTGCTCGCCGAGAAGCCGTTGTTCGAGTCGGTCATCGAGGGCCGCGTGGCGATGGTGTGCGCACCGGCGCTGGGCATGCTGGTGGCGCTGGCGGTGGACAGGCTGGCCGCCACCCGCGCCATGAGCACGCAGTTCGTCGGCTTCCTCGGCATCTGCCTCGCCCTGCTCCCCCTCGTCCCCGCCCCGCTGAAGGCGGTGGACCGGGCGGAGGTGCCGGCGTTCATCGCGGACGGGAGCTGGAAGTCGTACCTCGGAAAGGGCGAGTCGCTCGTCCCGGTCCCGCTGCCGGACCCCGGCAACGCGGAGGCCCTGCACTGGCAGACGGAAGCCGGCATGGGCTTCAAACTCCCCGGCGGCTACTTCAACGGCCCCTACGGCGAGGAGCGCGTCGGCATCTACGGCGCCTCTCCCCGCGACACCTCCAACCTCCTGCGGGAGGTGCGCTATACGGGCAAGATCCCGGAGATCGGTGCGAACTGGCGGACGCTGGCCCGGCACGACTTGGCCTTCTGGAAAGCGGGCGTGCTGGTGCTGGCGCCGCAGCAGAATGACGACAAGCTGCGCGAGACGGTGGAGAAGCTGGTGGGCAGCCCTGGTAAATGGACCGGCGGGGTGTGGGTATGGGATCTGCACGCGGGGAGCTGATGGGCACCACACCGACTACTGTCCTAGTCGTTTCAGAAGTCGCTAGTTACTCAGTTCTGGTCGTTTCTAGTCGTTACGAGGAGACCTCTTTTGGCCTGTGACCTGTGGCTGGTACCGCTCGTCGACGTGTTGTGCCACACGCCCGACAACCCGTTCGCCGAGGAACTCGCGCAATACAACAAGGTGCTGGCCGAGGCCGGGCTGCCGCCGGTGCCGGTGTACCAGTACATGCCGGGCCTGTCCGGCGACGTGGCCCCGGTGGCCGGCTTCGACTACGACGCGCTGCACTTCCTGCGCCGCGCGTACCTGCTCCAGGTCTGCGGACTGCCGGTGACGCCGGTCGACGCACTCGGCGGCGACTACGAACAGCTCCTGGAGATGTTCGAGACAACGGCCCAGCAGTCACACCTGGTCTGGCACTACGACCATGCGGGCGCATACGTCCCCGTGGACTTCCCGCACCCCCTCGCCAACGACGAACTCCTCGCGGGAGGCGGCCCGTTGGGCTCCTCACAGGCCCTTCTGCGCGAGCTGGAATTCGTAGCGCCGGTGATCGGCATCGATCCGGCCAACCCCCCGGCACCACCTCAGCCCCCACTGGCCCCCACCGAGCTGGAGGAACCCGCGGTCCCCGCCCCCTACGACCCCAGCCCCTTCGCCCGCGAGCGGCACGTGTGGCTGGGCCTGCACGCGGCGGCGACGCGCAGTCTGGCGCAGGGGTCGATGATCGTCTTCAGCTGAGGCCGGCACTCACCGGATCTGGGACAGGCCCTTCTGCAGGTCCTCGAGGTTCATCACCGGCTTGAACTCCACCTCGGCGCCGAGCCTCTCGAAGAGCGGCTCGGTGAGCGGTGGCAGCTGGGAGCTGTCCTGCATGTCGAAGACGATGAACATCGTGCGGACCCCGCGGTCGGGGGCGAAGTAGGAGGCCTCCGGCTTGAACGCCTCCATGATCTCCTGCATGACCTGAGGCATCTTGCCACTACGGATGACTTCGTTCGCCTTCTCCGTGTCGACATGGGCCTGAAGCAGCACGCGCATGAGGTACGCCTTTCTCTGATCGGTCCGTACGAGCTCACGCTATGAGCGATATGCGCACTTCGCCCGTCCACAGCTCCATCCGAGCGCGAGGAGGGGAGGGCACCCGGCGGGCGTCCTCCCCTCCATGGTCATCGCCGGCGCGGCAACCTGATGGTCCGCACGAGCGGCATCTCCGCGTACAGGTCGGGTTCGACGGTCAGCACATGACGCCCGTCCGGCCAGTCCGGCGTCGGCCGGGACAGGTGGATCGCATGGCCGAGCCGCCACTCCACCCCGTCACGCAACAGCGCGCCCACGGTGGACGCCCCGGAGAAGTCCAACTCGACGATCTCCACGGCGGGCAGCGCTCCCACATGCTCGGCGAGCCCCTTGCGCATGCCGTCAGCAGCGGCCAGGCACAGCGCCGGAACGTACACGTGCCGGGTGGGCCCGTGCTCGGTGTTCGCGACGAAGTGCGAGGCGAGAGAGTTCCCCGAACCCAGCGCCAGCAGGGCCGACTCGTCGAAGACGACGCCCGTCGAACCCGCCGCCATCGCACTCACAGGCTCTCCACCGGTCGGCCGGCCTCGAGGTCCTGCCAGACCTTCTCGACCCGGTCGTGATCCTCGTCCGTGAACGTCACGCCGAAATGTGTCTCGCAGTACGCCTTCGTCTCCTCGTACCGCTTGCGCAGCTCCTCCTTGGTGGGGGTGGCCCCCGCCAGCTCGGCGATCAGATCGCGCATGGTCATCCCGCGCTCGCGAGCGAGCACCATGAGGCGGTCACGGACAGCGGGGTCGACCTTGACGGTGGTGTCAGCCATGACGGCAGTATACCTGCGGTATACCGTATCGGCCCGCTCAAGCAGTGCGGTCATTTCGTTCCTTTCGGTTGGATCGCCCGGCTCTACGGATGTACGGCCGGGAGTCTGTATGGGCCTACGCGGACACCGGCCACCCACGCCGCAAGCGGTCCTCCACCAGCGCACGCGCCGAGCGCACCGGCTGCGGCGGCCAGCCGTACACCAGCGCCGCCCGCGCCTGATCACTGCTGACGCCCCGCGCCCACCACGCCTCGACAAGCGGCGCGAGCCGTAGTGCCTCGGCGGCGTCGAGGGTGAGCCGGGAATCGATCCGCCCGAGGGAGATGAGCAGTTGCGCGGCGAGTGCGGTCTGCCTGCCCCTCCGCGCCTGCCGATCCCGGACTTTTTCGGTTTCACCCGTTGGTGGCCCGACTTCGCATGGACCGTCGAACACCTCGTGAACGACGGGGACTTGACCCGCACCCCCGCCCCCGCGAACCACCGGCCGCGCATCCCGCCGTTCCTCCAGCTCACACAAGGCGGCGGCCATACGCGCCCGCCTCTCCGGGCACTGCGCGGAGAACGCGCGCAGGGCGACGCGGGCGCCGCCAGGGAGGGTCAATAGGTACGTCAGTGCGCTCACCAGGCACCGGGAGGTGCGCCGGTCGCGGAGAAGGGCGGCGAAGAAGCCTGAAATGACGCGCGCAGGCGTCGTACGATGAAAACGCATCCGGAGGGTCGTCTCCTGGTGTCGAGCCCCCGGGTGTTGGCGCACCGCGGGGGCATTTCTGTTGGCGTGACTCTACGGGTACGCAGAGCGACGAATGCAAGCCGAAACCACCTTTTCCCAGGCGGAAGTTGATGTTCTTCACCCCTCAGAGTGAAGAGCGGTGCGCAGCAGGAGCGTGTGTACGAGGTGGTCGGCGCCCGTCGGGCGGTAGCGCCAACTCAAGGGCCAGGTCAGGTCATTGAGGGCCGGGATCGGGATGTACGAGATCCGGTCCGGACCGGCGGTGAAGCGGGTGACGCCGTCGATCCTGAGGACGTCGAACTGGACGCCTGCCTTGCGGAGTTGGACGCCGGTCGCGGCGAGCCAGCTAATCCCGGGATTCAGTCGGCGACGACAACCCGGACGGCGCGGTACTGATAGCCGTCCTGCTCAACGGCCTCCCATTCCAAGGTGACCTTCTGGCCCGGGGCGAGAGAGCGGAAGCCCGGCATCTCCACGGTGGAGAAGTGGGTCCAGCAACCCCCGGGGGTCTCCCTGGAGTCGAGGACTCCCCAGCCCTGTTCGTCGTCCCACTCGGTGACGGTCGCTTCGATCATGGAGTCATCGTCCTTGGGCCGGTCAGGGATGTCCATGACCGGCCCACTCGGAGATCGAAGACGCGGTTTACAGGAACGAGTTGATCTCGATCGTCTCGTCGCGGCCGGGGCCCACGCCGATCGCGGAGATCGGGGCGCCGGACATGTCCTCCAGGGCCTTGACGTAGTCCTGCGCGTTCTTCGGGAGGTCGGCGAAGGTCTTGGCCTTCGAGATGTCCTCCGACCAGCCGGGCAGCATTTCGTAGACGGGCTTGGCGTGGTGGAAGTCGGACTGGGAGTACGGGAGTTCGTCGACGCGGCGGCCGTCGATCTCGTACGCCACGCAGACCGGGATCTGCTCCCAGCCGGTGAGGACGTCCAGCTTGGTGAGGAAGAAGTCCGTCAGGCCGTTGACGCGGGTGGCGTACCGGGCGATGACCGCGTCGAACCAGCCGCAGCGGCGGTCACGGCCGGTCGTGACGCCCCGCTCGCCGCCGATGCGGCGCAGCGCCTCGCCGTCCGCGTCGAAGAGCTCGGTCGGGAACGGGCCCGCGCCGACGCGGGTCGTGTACGCCTTGAGGATGCCGATGACGCGGCTGATCTTCGTCGGGCCGACGCCGGCGCCCGTGCAGGCGCCGCCCGCGGTCGGGTTGGACGAGGTGACGAAGGGGTACGTGCCGTGGTCGATGTCCAGCAGCGTGCCCTGGCCGCCCTCGAAGAGGACGACCTTGTCGTCCTCCAGGGCCTGGTTCAGGACCAGGACCGTGTCGGTGACGTACGGCGCCAACTTGTCGGCGTAGGTCAGCAGCTCCTCGACCACCTGGTCGACGGCGATCGCGCGCCGGTTGTACAGCTTGGTGAGGATCTGGTTCTTGACGTCGAGGGCCGCTTCGACCTTCTGGGTGAGGATCGACTCGTCGTAGAGGTCCTGGACACGGATGCCGACGCGGTTGATCTTGTCCGCGTAGGTGGGGCCGATACCGCGGCCGGTGGTGCCGATCTTCCGCTTACCGAGGAAGCGTTCCGTCACCTTGTCGACGGTGACGTTGTACGGCGTGATGATGTGAGCGTTGCCGCTGAGCAGGAGCTTGGACGTGTCGACGCCTCGCTCGTTCAGCCCGCTCAGCTCGGAGAGCAGGACCGACGGGTCGACGACGACGCCGTTGCCGATGACCGGGGTGCACCCCGGGGACAGGATTCCGGAAGGAAGGAGGTGCAGGGCGTACTTCTGATCGCCCACGACTACCGTGTGGCCGGCGTTGTTGCCGCCCTGGTAGCGCACTACGTAGTCGACCGACCCGCCTAGCAGGTCCGTCGCCTTTCCCTTGCCTTCGTCACCCCACTGAGCACCGAGCAGCACAAGTGCGGGCACGCGCGTACACCCCTTCCGGGCGGGGCATGTCCAAGGTCAGAGGCGTACGCGACATTGACTGTGCGTCGCACAGCCTGTTTCGTACACCGGCGACCTTCGTTGGCCGCAACCGTCGGACCGGATGCCCCGGAATAGACGAAGCCCCTGGCGCAATAGCGCAAGGGGCTCTTGCACAAAGATGCTACCCGAGGAAGCGAGGCATGACCGAGGTGGCGACTTCTCCGACGTCCGCACAGCTGCTGGTGGTGGTCGACCCGATCGCCCGTCGGACGGACGGAGAGTCCGTACGGATCGCGAAAGACGTGCTCAGCGCGGGCGCCGCGACCAAGGTGTGTCTGCCGGAAGGGCCGGAGGAATTCGCCCGGGCGCTGGCGCGGCGGGGGTCGCGGCGGCCCGTGGTCGTCGGGGACGACCGGGCGCTGCTGCGGGCGGTGTCCCTGCTGCACCGGCAGCGGGAGCTGGGCGGATGTGCGCTGTCGGTGGTTCCGGTGGGCGGTGTGCTCTCGCTGGCCCGGTCGCTCGGGGTGCCCACGGGGGCGGTGGCGGCGGCGCGGGCCGTGCTGGACGGGGCGGAGCGGCGGCTGGATCTGCTCGTCGACGACAGCGACGGTGTGGTGCTCGGCGCGCTGCGGATTCCGCCGCTTGCCCTGCGGGAGCCCCGGGATCATCCGGCGGGGGCGTCGGCCATGTCCTCCGTGCATCCCTGGCTGCGGACCTGCCAGTCCTTCGTACGGACCCTGGCCACCCGCCCCGGCCGGACGATCCCGTCCGCCCCCACCGCCGGGCCCGCGCGGCTGCGCGTGGAGGTCGACGGGGTGACGCTCGTGGATCTCGACCAGCCGGTGGAGGCCGTGTCCGTCATGCCGGGCCGTGCGGGGTCGGCCGAGGTCGAGGTACGGCCCGCTTCGGTGGGCGCGGAGGCGTCGCCGTTGCGTGCGGTCGGGCGCGCGGTGACGGTGTCCGGTGCGGACTTCCGGTACCGGGCGGACGCGGTGGTGAGCGGTCCGGTACGGACACGGACGTGGACGGTGCTGGAGGGGGCGTGGGGGCTGACGTTGCCGGTGACGGGGACGGGGACGGGGACGGGGCGCGGGTAATCCGGGTGCCTGCTCCCCTGTGCCGCGGCTAATGTGCCTCCGGCCGAGATCCACCCGGTCGACAGCCAGGAGGCCTGCCATGAGCCAGTACTTCGACATGGGCGAAGAGACCCTGTGGAACCCGTCGAACGGGGCCGCTCAGCTGTTCGTGCGGCAGGTGAGGCTGTACGAGGACCTGCTGGGCATCCCGTCGGGCATCGGCCCGATGGAGAACGACGAGTGCCAGGTCGATCCGGCCGCCTTTGAGACGTTCGTGACCGCCCTGCTGACCTGGCGCGACCGGACGCAGCACCGCATCATCGACGCGCTCGCCGCCGGTTTCATCGCCACGGTGCTGGCCCTGGCCGACCGGGCCCGCGTCGACGTGCGCTGGCCGGAACCCCGCGTCGGCCTCGAGGGCCGGACGGACATCCAGGTACCGGCGCCTCCACAGCAGGACTGGGCGGGAGCGGCTCGCGCACGGGCCCGGGAACTGGACCGAGCCATGGCCCGCTGACCCGCGCTCCAGGCAACGCCTTCGACGGCCCCTTCGACGGCCCTCTAAAGGTCTGGTTGACAAACATTTAACCGGTCGTACCCCTTGAGCGACTCATCGTTCGTGCAGCATCCTCCTCCATCAGGGCGCGGCGTCACGCGCCGGACGAGGCCGGAAGGGGTCGCGCGATGGCGGTACAGGAGGGCGTCGCCTCCGAGGAGACGAGCGGCGGGGCGGGTACGGTTCACCGGCTGAAGCCCAACGCCGTGGGCCTGCTCGGCGTGGTCTTCATGGCGGTCGCGACCGCCGCGCCGATCACCGCGATGACGGGCAATGTGCCCTTCATGGTCTCGTCCGGCAATGGCATCGGCGCCCCGGCGAGCTACCTCGTCGCAATGGTCGTACTGGCAATCTTTTCCGTCGGCTTCACCTCGATGGCGAAGCACATCACCTCGACGGGCGCCTTCTACGGCTTCATCTCCTACGGCCTCGGCCGCTCCGTCGGTCTCGCCTCGGGACTGCTCGCGACGTTCGCGTACGTCGTCTTCGAGCCGGCGCTGATCGGCATCTTCTCGACCTTCGCGACGACGACCCTGGAGGACCAGACGGGACTGAGCGTGCCCTGGTGGGCGTTCGCGATCCTGATGCTCGCGATCAACGCGATGGGTACCTGGTTCGGGGTGTCCGTCGCGGAGAAACTGCTGGTCGTGCTGCTGGCCACCGAGGTGACGATCCTCGCCGCGATGGCGATCTCGGTCGCCCTGCACGGCGGCGGTCCCGACGGCTTCACCTTCGGCCCCGTCAACCCGGTCAACGCCTTCCAGGGCACCAGCGCCGGCCTCGGCCTCTTCTTCGCCTTCTGGTCGTGGGTCGGCTTCGAGTCGACCGCGATGTACGGCGAGGAGTCCCGCGACCCGAAGAAGATCATCCCCAAGGCGACGATGATCTCGGTCCTCGGTGTCGGCGTCTTCTACGTGTTCGTCTCCTGGATGGCCATCACGGGCAACGGCGAGAAGGAAGCCGTGGCGGCGGCCTCGTCCGCGAATCCGCTCGCCATGTTCTTCAACCCCACCGAGCAGTACGTCGGCCACTGGGCGGTCGTCGTCATGCAGTGGCTGATGATCACCGGCTCGCTGGCCTGCGGCATGGCCTTCCACAACTGCGCCGCCCGCTACATGTACGCGCTGGGCCGCGAGGGTGTCCTGCCGTCCCTGAAGAACACCATCGGCCGCACCCACGCCCGGCACGGCTCCCCGCACATCGCGGGCCTCGTCCAGACGGTGGTCAGCGGCGTGCTGCTCGCCGCGTTCTGGATCGCGGGCAAGGACCCGTACACCGGTACGTACGTCCTGCTCGCCATCCTCGGCACGATGGCGATCCTCGTCGTCCAGGCGGTGTGCTCGTTCGCGGTGCTGTGGTACTTCCGCTCCCACCACCCCGAGAGCCGCCACTGGTTCCGCACCTTCACCGCCCCGCTCGTCGGCGGCGTCGCGATGCTCGCCGTAGTGGTGCTGCTGGTGTCCAACATGGGCGTGGCGGCCGGGCCCGAGTCCGGTTCGCTGGTGCTGAGGGCGACCCCCTGGCTGGTCGCACTGATCGCCGTGGCGGGCGTCGGCTGTGCCCAGTACCTCAAGCGCCGGTCGCCGGAGCGGTACGCGCTGCTGGGGCGGACGGTGCTGGAGGAGACGAAGGAGCGGTAGCGCTTCGGATCAGGCGCCGGGGTCGGCAGGAGCCGGTGCGGGCTGGATCACGGGCGGCTGGCTCGCCGGGGGGACCGGCGGCTGGAAGGCGGGCGACGGCTGCGACTCCACCAGGACCAGCGCGCTGGAGGGAACGGTCGACCGGACTTCGTAGAGCTCCAGGAGCGCGGCATACAGGTGCTCCGCGCTCTCGTGCGCGTCGTACGCCCTGACCAGCCGCGCTCGCCACTCGAGGTTCTGCCAGGCGTAGCGCCTGCGCAGGTTCGTGGAGTGCCGTGCGTCGGCGCGCAGGAAGGTCGAACCCGCCGAGAACCCGGCCGCCAGCAGGGCGAGGACGGCCGCCGGCACGCGCGCGCCGGCGGAGGCCAGCCCGACGGAGCCCGAGATGCCAGCCAGCACGGCGCCGGGAAAGCCGAGGCCGAGGTACGTCGCATGCCACAGCTTGGCGCGGCGCTGCGCGCGCCGGGCACCGATCTGCGCCTCGCTGATGACCTTGTCGACCTCGGCACGCAGGGCTGCCAGCCGCGCGTCGGCCGCGGTGGTCGGCGCGATGGGCCCGGAACTGCTGTCCGGCACGAATCCCCCTGTCCCGCAACGGAGTTGAGCACGCAACCCGAGTGTACGAGGCGCCTGCTCACCGGGAACAGAGGCGAACCGCGCACTCCCCGGAGCTTCGGTCCGCGCGCCGTGCGTCACCCCTGGCCGAACGTCTTCTCGCGGTGCACCCGCCAGCGCTCCATCATGGCCAGGATCTCGCCCTCGATGAACTCGAAGAAGGCGAGCGTCTCGGCCATGCGCCGGCCGGCCGGCGTGTCGACGCCGAGGCTGTTGACGCCTTCGCGCAGGGCAGCTTCCCAGCGCTTGATGATGGCCTCGCGGTTGGTCAGGGCCTCGTACCACTGGTCGCCGTGCACCCGGTAGCGCTCGCGGCGCGAACCGGGCTCCCGCTCGCGCGACACCATGTGCGTCTGGGCCAGGTAGCGGACCGCGCCGGAGACCGCGGCGGGGCTGATCTGCAGCTGTTCGCCCAGTTCGGCGGAGGTCATCGCCCCCGAGTCGGAGGAGAGCAGCGCCGCGAAGACCCGGGCGGGCATGCGCTGCATCCCGGCCTCGACGAGCTGCGCCGCGAAGGACTCGACGAACTTCGACACGGCTTCCGCGTCGCGACCACCCTCCACTGATTCCGTTGATCCCGTCATGGTCAACATCCTATCGGGGGTTTTAACGCTTCCTTAACTTCACAAATTTCTGAAAGAAGCGTACGTTCTGAAACATGACCAAGGCAATCACCGTCTCCGGACTGCACAAGTCGTTCGGCAAGACCCATGCCCTCGACGGTCTCGACCTGGACGTCGAGACCGGTGAGGTCCACGGCTTCCTGGGCCCCAACGGCGCCGGCAAGTCCACCACCATCCGCGTCCTGCTCGGCCTGCTCCGCGCCGACGCGGGCGCCGCGCAGGTGCTCGGCCGCGATCCGTGGGCGGACGCGGTGGAGGTGCACCGCCGGATCGCGTACGTCCCCGGCGACGTGACCCTGTGGCGCAACCTCTCCGGCGGCGAGGTCATCGACCTCTACGGCAAGCTCCGCGGCGGCCTCGACAAGCAGCGCCGCGCCGACCTGATCGAACGGTTCGAACTGGACCCGACGAAGAAGGGACGGACGTACTCGAAGGGCAATCGGCAGAAGGTCGCCCTGGTCGCCGCGTTCGCCTCGGACGTCGACCTGCTGATCCTGGACGAGCCGACCTCGGGGCTCGACCCGCTGATGGAGGAGGTCTTCCAGCGGTGTGTGGAGGAGGAGCGGGAGCGCGGCCGGACCGTCCTGCTGTCCTCGCACATCCTGAGCGAGGTCGAGGAGTTGTGTGACCGGGTGAGCATCATCCGCAAGGGACAGACCGTGGAGAGCGGCTCGCTCGCCGATCTGCGGCATCTGACGCGGACGAGCGTGACGGCCGAACTCGCGGGCACCCCCAACGGGTTGTCCCACCTCCCGGGCGTCCACGACCTCGACGTACAGGGACGGCGGGTCAGGCTCCAGGTCGACACCGACAAGCTGGACGCCGTACTGCGCTCGCTGAGCGAGTCGGGCGTACGGTCCCTGACCTCGACGCCGCCCACGCTGGAGGAACTGTTCCTCCGCCACTACCAGGACGACGTCACGGACGTCACGAGTGAAGAGGCGGCGGCCCGATGACCACACTCGTTGCCGACCGCCGCTTCGCGCCGAGGGTCGGCGGAAAGCGCCAACTGGCGGGCACCAGCGCCCTGTTGAGGTTCAACCTGCGGCGCGACCGCGTCACCGTCCCGGTCTGGGTGGCCGTGACGGCGTTGATGGTCGTCTCCATGCCGAACTCGCTCAAGACCGTCTACTCCACGCCCGCCGAACGCGCCGACATCGCCCAGCAGATGCTGACGAACAACTCGCTGCGCGCGATGTACGGCCCGCTCTTCGACGACTCGCTCGGCGGCCTCACCGCCTGGCGCATCGGTGTCTACGCGGCCGTACTCGCCGGGATCATGAGCCTGATCATCGTCGTACGGCACACCCGTGACGAGGAGGAGAGCGGGCGCCAGGAACTCGTCTCGTCGGCGATGGTGGGCCGGCGTGCCCCGCTGACGGCGGCCCTGCTGACCGCGCTCGTCGCCAACGGCGTGGTCGCGCTGCTGGTCGCGGGCGGCCTCGCCGGACAGGGCGGGTCCGGGGCGCTGGCGTTCGGGCTCGGTATCGCGGGCGTCGGGATGGTGTTCGCCACGATGGCGGCGATCGTCGCGCAGCTCACCGAGAGCGGGCGGCTCGCGAAGGGGCTGACCGGCGGGCTGATCGGGGCGGCGTTCGTACTGCGGGCGGCGGGTGACTCGGCCACGACGGACGGGTCCTCGGCGCTCACCTGGATCTCGCCGATCGGCTGGCTGGAGAACCTGCGGGCCTTCGCCGGCGAACGGTGGTGGGTGCTGCTGCTGTTCGCCGCCGCGACGGTGATCCAGGGGGCCGTAGCGTACGAACTCGCCGGGCGGCGTGACGTCGGCAGCGGCTTCGTACCGACCCGGCCCGGGCCGGCCGAGGGGCGGCTGGGCACGGCGGGCGCGCTGGCCTGGCGGCTGCAGCGGGGCAGCGTGCTCGGCTGGGGACTCGGGTTCCTCGCGGGCGGGGCCGCGTTCGGCGGGGTCACCAAGGGGGCGGCTGACCTGGTCGGCGACAACGACAACACCCGCGAGATCATCGAGCGGATGGGCGGCCAGTCCGGCATCACGGACGCGTTCCTGGCCACCATGGTCGGCATGTTCGGCCTGGTCGCCGCGCTGTACATCGTCTCCTCCGTGCTCCGCCTGCACGGCGAGGAGACCTCCCAGCGGGCCGAGCCGGTACTGGCGGGCGCGGTCGGACGGCTGCGGTGGGCCGCCGGGCACCTGGTCGTCGCGTTCGGCGGGACGGTGCTGCTGATGCTCCTGGCCGGGCTGGGCCTCGGCCTCGGCTACGGCGCCGAGTTCGGCCCCATCCTCGGGGCCTGCCTGGTCCAGGTCCCGGCGGTCTGGGCACTGGGCGGACTGGCGGTCCTGCTGTACGGGCTGTCCCCGCAGGTGGCTCCGGCCGCGTGGGGTGCGGCGGGGGTCGTGCTCTTCCTGGGGTGGATCGGTCCCGCACTGGATCTGCCGCAGACGGTGCTGGACATCTCGCCGTTCGGTCATCTGCCGAAGCTGCCGGGTGGGGAGATGGCTTGGGGGCCGGTGGGGGTCCTTGCGGGGGTCGCGGGGATGCTGGTGGCTGGGGGGCTGACGGGGTTGCGCCGGCGGGACATGAGTACGTGACGGTGGGAGTCAGTCGACGTACTGCTTGAGCTTCTCGGTGTCGAGTTCGATGCCGAGGGGCTCGGGGAGTACAAGCGGGTTCCCGAAATGCACTCTGCGGCAGTTGCCGTACCCGACCTGTTCCGGATCGCTGAAGAGTTTGACCGTGCCCGCGTCCCGGTCGATCAACAGGTAGAACGGGATGCCTGCGGCACCATAGGCATCGGGCTTCTCCTGGCGGTCGCGCCGGTCGATGTCGGAGTCGAAGGACGTGACCTCGAGTACCAGGAGCACACCGCTCGCATCGGCCCACTGACCATGCCCGGCGAAGTGGCCCTCGGGCGCGATCACCGCATCGGGAATGGCCCGGCCCTCGCGGTACTTCTCCACGATCAGCCCTTGCCCTTGGTACACATCCAGATCAGGCCTCGCCCGCATGCAGCGCTTGCTCAGCCACGCGACAACGCTGTTGTGATCGCCATCGCCCGACATCTTGACCCCGATCCGTCCGTTGATGAACTCCAACCTGACGGTGTCGTCGGTCTCCTTGGCCGCGAACGCGGCGATCCTCTCGAAGTCTTCCACCGACATCTGGGGCGTCTGCAACGCGCGCTCTGCCATAACCGTCATGGTGCCTCCCTTCGCAGGCAGACACCAGCGTGACCGCTGGCCCGTGAACGCCGACCGGCTTCACTCGATGATCATCCGAACGGGTGATCAGCCGATCTCCACGCTCAGCCCCTCCAGCCCCCGGATCACAAAGTTCGGCTTCCGCTCCGGCTCCGCCGCGAGACGCAGCGTCGGCGCCTTCTCCAGCAACGCCGTCATGGATGCCGCCAGTTCGATACGGGCCAGCGGTGCGCCGATGCAGTAGTGGATGCCGGCGCTGAAGGAGATGTGGGGGTTGTCCTTGCGGGTGAGGTCGAGGTGGTCGGGGGCGGAGAAGACCTCGGGGTCGTGGTTGGCGGAGCCGAAGAGCATGGCGATCTCCGCGCCCCTGGGAATCGTCGTGCCGTCGATCTCGATCTCGTCCAGGACCCAGCGTTCGAAGAGCTGGAGCGGGGTGTCGTAGCGCATCAGTTCTTCGATGGCGGTCGGGACGAGGGAGTGGTCGGCTCGGAGGCCCGCCAGCTGGCCGGGGTTGCGGAACAGGGCCCACCAGCCGTTGACCGTGGCGTTCACCGTCGCCTCGTGGCCGGCGTTCAGGAGGAGGACGGCGGTCGAGATCATCTCCTGTTCGGTGAGGCGGTCGCCCTCGTCGTGGGCCTCGATGAGCCCGGAGATCAGGTCGTCGCGGGGCTCCTTGCGGCGGGCCGCGATCAGTTCGCGCAGGTACTCCGTGAACTCGACCGACGCCCGCACCGCCTTCGCCGCCGTCTCCTGGGACGGGTTCAGCTCGTACATCCCGCAGATGTCCGCCGACCAGGGCCGCAGCGGGGCACGGTCCGACTCCGGGATGCCCAGCATCTCGGCGATGACGGCCACGGGGAGCGGCTCGGCCACGTCCGCGAGCAGATCACCGCCGCCGCGCTCCACCAGCGCGTCGACCAGCTCTCCGGCGAGGTTGGCCACATACGGCTTGAGCTGCTCGACCGTACGCGGTGTGAACGCCTTCGACACCAGGCGCCGGATCCGGGTGTGGTCCGGGGGTTCGAGGTCCAGCATCCCGTGGTCGTTCAGCACATGGAACGGCTCGTGCTCCGGCGGTGGCGCCGTCCGCCCGAAGTCCTCGTGCGTGAAGCGGTGCTGGTACGTGCGGCCCAGCCGCCGGTCCCGCAGCAGCGCCGAGACGTCCGCGTGGTGCGGGACCAGCCACTGGTCGGTGGGCTCGTAACGGATCACCCGGCCCCGCGCACGCAGCTCGGCGTAGGCGGGGTACGGGTCGGCGAGGAACGCCGGGTCCCATGGGTCGAAGGCGAGGTCGGAAGCAGCTGGCATGAACGGACGCTAAGCGCTTCGCGGGACGGGCCGCAACAGTCGTCGTTCGTCTGCGGGTCCGTTGTGGCTGGTCGCGCAGTTCCCCGCGCCCCTTCGGGGCGCTGCCGAACCGCCGTCGACTTCAGTCCCCCACTGACCGGCGCCTCTCACTTACCGCCGAAATCCGGGAGGGTGAGCGAGCCGTCCTCGGCCAGGGGGAAGCCGGGGTTGTGGGCGACTTCCCAGGCGTGGCCGTCCGGGTCGATGAAGGCGCCGGAGTAGAAGCCGATGGGGTTCACGGCGGCGGGCTTGGTGATCGTGCCGCCGGACCGCTCCACCGCTCCGAGTAGCGCGTCTACCTCCGCGTCGGAGCGGACGTTGTGCGCGAGCGCGATTCCGCCGAAACCGGCGCTCGGCCCCGGCTCCAGCCCGCAGTCGCGCGCCAGCTTGTCCCGGCTCCACAGGACCAGTCCGAGGCCGCCGGCCTGGAAGAAGACCGTCTCCTCGACCTCCTGGCCCCGCCAGCCCAGGGCCTCGTAGAAGGCCTTGGCCCGGGCGAGATCGGAAACACCCAGCGTGATCAACGTGATGCGCTGTTCCATGCCCTCACGGTACGTTCAGCCGGCCAAGGGTGCCCGCAGTCTCTCTCGATGCGCTCGGGCGGTGACGATCAGCCCGTCCAGTGCGTCCCGGGTGCGGGCGAGGTCCGCGATGTGCTCGGAGAGCCGGTCGCGCTCCTGGGCCATCCGCTCCAGCGCGGCGTCGGAGTTCTTCTCGCTGGGCGCATAGCGGCACGGGAGCAGTTCCGCGATGGTGCGGCTGGACAGGCCCGCGGCGTACAACCGCTGGATGAACATGACCCGGTCGACGTGATCCTCGGTGTAGTGCCGCTGCCCGCTGGGACTGCGGACGCTGGCGAGCAGTCCCTGTTCTTCGTAGTACCGCAGGGACCGGACGCTGACTCCGGCCCGTGACGCGAGCTCCCCGATGCGCATGCCGTCCTCCCGGCTGTGACCTGCGACACAAGTCTTGCCTCTCACATGGATGTGAGGTTTTAGCGTAACTGCCGTGCCCGAGACCCGGGTACCGCAGATCACGATGGAGTCCTGACGTGACGACCCTTTTCGACCGCCATCAGCTCGGTGACCTGACGTTGCCCAACCGGGTGGTGATGGCCCCGATGTCGCGGGTCCGCGCCGCTGCCGGCGGTCTGGCGACGCCCTCGATGGCGTCCTACTACGCCCAGCGTGCGACGGCCGGGCTGATCGTGACCGAGGGCGTGCAGCCGAGCCTGATCGGACAGTCCAATCCGGGCACCCCGGGACTGCACACCGATGAACAGGTCACCGCGTGGCGCCAGGTGACCGCCGCCGTGCACGCCAACGGCGGACGGCTCTTCGCCCAGCTCATGCACGGCGGACGGGTCTCCCATCCCGACACCACCGGGATGCAGCCAGTCGGGCCCTCGGCCGTCCCCGCCGTCGGCGACGTGTTCACCCCGACCGGGCCCCAGCCCGCGCCGATGCCGCGCGCCTTGACGACCGCCGAGGTGCCCGAGCACGCCCAGTCGTACGCCCGGGCCGCTCGCCGCGCCATCGACGCCGGCTTCGACGGTGTCGAGCTGCACGGCGCCAACGGCTACCTGATCTCCCAGTTCCTCTCCACCAACGCCAACCTGCGCACGGACCGCTACGGAGGCTCGACGGCCAACCGGATCCGGTTCGCCGTCGAGGCGGTATCGGCGACCGTCGAGGCCGTCGGCGCGGCCAGGACCGGCATCCGCCTCTCCCCGGGCGGGACCTTCTGGGGAGTCGAGGAGACCGATGTCGCCGATCTCTACGCCGAGTTGCTGCCCGAGCTGGCCCGCCTGGAGCTGGCCTACATCCATCTCGAGGCCACCGCCGATGAAGACGTATTGGTCGGTCTGCGCCGCGCGTGGCCCGGCACCCTCATCATGAATCCGGTGCTTCCGATGGGGCCCAAGCAGACCGGCCGGACCGAGGCCGACCGCTGGCTCGGGCTGGGCGCCGAACTCATCAGCTTCGGCCGCGCTTTCATCGCCAACCCCGACCTGGTCGAACGGCTGCGCACCGGCCTCCCGATCGCCCCCGTCGACGAGGCCACCTACTACCAGGGCGGTGACTCGGGATACCTGACCTACCCGGCGTATCAGCACGCGGTCTGACGCCCCCCGGCGCTGGGCCGAAGGCGCCGCCGGCCGTTCCCGCGGCCGGCTCAGGCGAAGCCGGCACCGCCTAGCCCGGCGTCACCAGCCGCGCCTCGTACGCGAACACCGCTGCCTGTGTGCGGTCCCTGAGGCCGAGCTTTACCAGGATCCGGCTGACGTGGGTCTTGATGGTCGACTCCGCCACCACCAGGCGCTCGGCGATCTCCGCGTTCGACAGGCCCTGCGCGATCAGGACCAGGACCTCCGTCTCCCGTTCGGTCAGTTCGCCGTACGCCGCGTGGGCGGTGGACATGGCGCGCGGGGCCTCCGACAGCTTGGAGAACTCGGTGATCAGGCGCTTGGTGACGGAGGGGGCGAGGAGGGCCTCACCGGACGCCACCACCCGTACGCCGTCGGCGAGTTGGCGGGCCGACGCGTCCTTGAGGAGGAAGCCGGAGGCTCCTGCCCGCAGCGCCTGGTAGACGTATTCGTCCAGGTCGAAGGTCGTCAGCACCAGCACCTTCGCCGCGTCGTCCGCCGCGACGATCTCCCGGGTCGCCTCGATGCCGTTCAGCTCGGGCATGCGGATGTCCATCAGCACGACGTCCGGGGAGAGTTCGCGGACGCGGTCCACCGCCTCCCTTCCGTTGACTGCCTCGCCGACGACCTCGATGTCCGGCATCGCGTTCAGCAGGACCGAGAAGCCCTCGCGGACCATCATCTGGTCGTCCGCGATCAGCACACGGATGGTCATGCGTCACCTTCGATCACCGCGGTGACCGGCAGGAACACTGACACCTCATAGCCGCCGTCGTCCGTGCGGGTCGCCGTCATCTCGCCGTTCAGCATGGAGACGCGCTCCCGCATGCCGGTGATGCCGTGGCCTGCGCCGGGTGAGGGCTTGACGAGGGCGGGGGCGGGCGGCGGGCCGTTGACTATGCGCAGGCCGAGGCCGCCGAGGACGTAGGCGATCTCTACGCGGGCGCTCGCGCCGGGGGCGTGTCTGAGTGTGTTGCTCAGTGCCTCCTGGACTATTCGGTACGCCGACAGCTCGACGCCCTGCGGGAGTTCGCGCACCGCGCCGATCACCGTTTTCTCCACGCTCAGGCCCGTGTCCCGCACGTTCGCCAGCAGTGCGTCGAGGTCGCCGAGGGTGGGCTGCGGGGCGTCCGGGGCCTCGTAGCCCTCTGCCCGGACGACGCCCAGGACGCGGCGGAGTTCGGTGAGGGCCGCCACCGCGTTCTCCCTGATGGTGGCGAAGGCGCGCTCCAGCTCCGGCGGCGGGTTCTCCACCCGGTAGGGTGCGGCCTCCGCCTGGATGGCGACGACCGACATGTGGTGGGCGACCACGTCGTGCAGCTCCCGGGCGATCGTGGTGCGCTCCTCCAGCAGCGTGCGCTTGGAGCGCTCGTGCGCGGTCACCGTCTGCTGGGCGGTCACCTCCTGACGGGCCTCACGGCGGATGTGCCAGACGGTGACGCCCAGCAGGAGCAGGGCGGTGAAGAACAGCATCGGCATGAGGTCCGAGCCGCTGTATCCGTATGGCCCGCCACCGACGCTCTCCGCCATCAGCCCGTACAGCGCGGTCAGCACCCACATCCAGGCGGCCGTGCGCGGCCGGGTGCGCAACGCGACGACGTACAGCACCACCACATGGCAGGTGAAGCTGCCGGGCTGCCACGGCCAGCCGTCCCCGGTCTGGCCGAGCACGGCGGTGACCGGGGTCACGGCCATGGACAGCCAGAACGCGCCGACCGGACGGGCCATGGTCAGCAGGACCGGGGCCAGCACGCACAGGCCCACGAGCGGGTTGCTGTCGGCCGTGCCGACGAGCAGTGCTATCAGCCCGGCCCCGGTGATCAGGGCGTGCGGCAGCCAGCCCGCGTACTCACGGATACGGCCGGGCAGTCGCCGGACGATCGGGCCGCCCTCGCTCCTGCGGGGCAGTGGGCGGTAGGCGAACGCGTCGTGGATCAGGTCCTGGCGCAGCCCGCGCAGGGCGTCCACGGCCAGTCGGAACTCCGGACTGCGGGGCTTGTACGCATCGAACTCGCCGCCCGGCGGCGTCGGCGTCTGGGTCGTCTCGGTCACGTATAAGACGGTAGAGGTCAACAGGGGTCCCGGTCGTCACCAGTGAGAGGGGTCCTTCGGGGTCCATCTCAGGTATTACGGGTAACCCCAGCTCGGGGGGCGGGAGCGGCCGGCGGACGCCGGTCAGTATCCCGAGGGCCTCACCAGCCCCGACTCGTACGCGAACACGGCCGCCTGCGTCCGGTCGCGCAGGCCCAGCTTCACCAGGATGCGGCCCACGTGCGTCTTCACGGTCTGCTCGGCGACGACCAGGCGCTCGGCGATCTCCGCGTTCGACAGGCCCTGCGCGATCAGCGCCAGCACTTCCGTCTCCCGCTCGGTCAGGTCGCCGACGCGGGTCTTGAGCGGGGCGCGCGGCTTGTCGCCGAGACGGGAGAACTCGGCGATCAGCCGCCGGGTGATACCGGGCGCGAGCAGCGCGTCGCCGGCCGCCACCACCCGGATCGCCTCGGCGAGCTTGTCGGCGGAGGCGTCCTTCAGCAGGAACCCGGACGCGCCGGCACGCAGCGCCTCGTACACGTACTCGTCCAGGTCGAAGGTGGTGAGCACGAGCACCTTGATGTGCGGGGTCACTCCGACAATGCGGCGGGTGGCCTCGATGCCGCTGAGCTCGGGCATGCGGATGTCCATCAGCACGACGTCCGGGGCGAGTTCGGCGACCTTGGCGACCGCGTCCATGCCGTCCACCGCCTGGCCGATCACGTCGATGTCGGGCTGGGTGTTGAGCAGCACGGTGAAGCCCTGCCGGACCATCTGCTGGTCGTCGGCGATGAGTACGCGGATGGTGCCGCTCGTCATGGGTTCTCTTCTCCGGTGGTGGGTCGGGGCGCCTCGGTCTCGAAGACGCCGGGGCCGAACACGGGCGTGACGGAGCCGTCCGGCTCGACGGGCCCCATGTCGTCGGAGTCCGCGGTGCCGTCTCTCGGGAGGAACGCCGAGACCGAGAAACCGCCGTGCAGGGTCGGGGTGGCGGTGACGTGGCCGCCGAGCATCGTGGCGCGCTCACGCATGCCGAGCAAGCCGTGGCCCGTGCCCGGTGAGGGCGGGACCGGGCCCTCCGGACGGGAGTTGATCACACCGAGGTACAGACCGCGGGGGAAGTGGGTGATCTCGACGCGCACCGCTGAGCCCGGGGCGTGCCGCAGCGCGTTGCTCAGCGCCTCCTGGATGATCCGGTACGCCGACAGTTCCACGCCCGGCGGATACGGAGGCGCCGTGCCCCTGATGTCGGTGGCGACCCTCAGCCCGGCGGCACGTGTGTTCTCGATCAGGGCGTCCAGGCGGTCGAGCGTGGGCTGGGGGGACTGCGGGGCGGAGCCAGTGCCGGGTTCGCCCAGGCCGTAGGGGTCGTCGGGGTTCTCGGAGCGCAGGACGCCCAGGACCCGGCGGAGTTCGGTGAGAGCCTCCAGGGCGTTCTGCCGGATGCCGTCGAGGTTCTCCTTCAGCTCCTCGGACGGGTTCTCGACGAGGTGCGGGGCGACCTGGGCCTGGATGGAGATCACCGACATATGGTGCGCGACCACGTCGTGCAGTTCACGGGCGATCCGGTTGCGCTCCTCCAGCAGCGTGCGGCGGGCCCGCTCCTCCGCGGTTCTCGTCTCCTGCTCCACGAGTCGGGTGCGGGCCTCGCGCCTGCCGCGCAGCGCGATACCGACCACGACGGTCACGGCGAAGAGCGCGATCGCCACCGTGCCCGTGCCGGAGTACCCGGCGGTCGCATCGACGCGCCACACGCCCACCTGGAGAACAACGGTGGCCAGGCCCGTCACCACCAGGGCCGCGATCACCTTGCGCGCGGGCACGCGCAGAGCGAGCAGGAGGAACACGAGGGAGTGGGCGAGGACAGCGGGGGTGCTCCACGGCCAGCTGGGGTCAGGGCCTTTGGCATCCGCCAGGTGCGGGCCGACGGTCAGGGCGGTGGTGACGGTGGCGGCGAGGGACAGGGCCCAGGCGGGCGTCGGGCGCCACAAGGCCAGTACGACTGCCGCGCCTTGCGTGAGGCCGAGCACCAGTCCCTGTCCCGTGGACAGGCCGTAGCTGTCGCTGATATCGGCGCCGCCGGCCAGGGAGATGCCCAGAGCGATCCAGAAGACGAGGAGGTAGGTCAGCCAGCGCAGCCAGCGGTACTTGGGCAGGTGAGGGGAGGTAGGGGAGGGGGACGTGCCGAGGGCTTTGCGCAGGCGGTGGAGACGGGTGGGTGCGGATGCGGGTGAGTGCTGCGGCTCCTTTGCCGGTGGGTCGTTCTCCGCGCCGTTCACGCCGTCAACCCTAGGCACGGTGAGGGGCCTTTCCTTGCGAGGTTCGGGGGTGGGGGTGGGAACGGATCACTCGGGACGGGCGGGGTCGGCGGCGGCCCGAAGACTGTTCGTACGCGCGGAACGCCGTCCAGCAAGCCGTCAGGGCCAGGGCGAAGAGGGGGAGCCAGGCGCAACGGTAGGCGATCCAGGTCAGGTTGTCGGGGCGGGTGTGCAGGCCGGGGAGGTGACCGGCCAGGAGGGACGTGGCGGTGGTCGCCATGAGGGCTGTCTGGTGCCAGAGAAAGATCGTCATGGCCGAGAGGTTGACCAGGGCTACGGCTGCCCAGGCAAGGGGGCGGCGCATCGTGCGGCGCAGGTGGTCGCGCAGGAGCAGGGCCAGGCCGCACTGGGCCAGGCCGAAGGTGACGGCGGCCAGGGTCGGCGGGTTGAGGTTCGAGATGCCGGCTCCCGGTACGCCCACCATCGACGCCGGATAGCCCGCCCAGGCGATGAGCGCCGCCGTCGCCGCCGCACCGCCGGTGAGGAGGACCCACCCGGCACGGCGACGGTCCAGCTCTCCTCGGGTCCAGGCGGCGCCCAGGGTGTACGGGACCAGCCAGCCCGCCGCCACGTTCACCCAGCCGAGCCAGGACGGGCCGCCCAGTCCGAAGCGCAGTAGGTCCACATGGAGGACGACGGCCAGCGGCCAGAGCGGGTTGAGCCGGGTCAGCAGTGGAGTCGCCGCCGTCAGCGCCGCGAAGACCACCAGGAACCACAGCGGGGACAGGGCCAGCTTGACCAGTGTGCGGACCGTGCCGAACTCCGCACCCGTCAGGAGGAGGGCGAACGCGGCCACCGCCCACAGGGTGAGGACGGCCGCCACCGGTTTGAACAGCCGGGACAGTCGGGCGATCAGCCACTGCCCGTACGTCGTGCCACGGGCGCGTGCCGAGGTGTAGCCACGGGTCGCCACATGGCCGCCGACCAGGAAGAACACGGCGAGCGTCTGAAAGGCCCAGGAGATCGGGGCCAGCCAGGGCATGTGCTGCAGCGGGCTGGCGGCGCGCAGCGAGCCGTCGTGCGCGACCAGAGCCGTCACCAGCCAGTGGCCGAGCACTATGCCGAGGATCGCGAAGGCGCGCAGGGCGTCGACCGCGCGGTCCCGGTCCGCGGGGGTCGCGGCGTCAACTCGGGCGGCGCCCTTCCGCATCTCCTTCCGCATGTCCGTCCGTATGACCGTCCATATGTCCTTGCGTATGCGCTCGCCTGGGCCGGGCAGGTTCAGCTCACGCACGGGTCACCTCCGAAGCCGCTCCGAGGACGATCCGGGCCAGGTTGGCCAAGGAGGCCGAGCCCGGTGCGAAGTAGTCGCTGTGGCCGCCGTCGCCCGCCGCGAAGACACGGGCGCCGAAGGCCGGGGACACCGGGTCGGTGCCGAAGCCGACGGTGGTGCCGAACAGGTCGGCGCTGACGTGCGGAACATTCGCCACCCAGTCGTCCGCGCCGCGCGCCGCCCACACACGGGCGCCTGTGCGCAGGTCGGCGGCCGTGTCGGCACCCGTGCCCGGGCTGCCGACGAGGGCGATGTCATCGACGTCCAGGCCGGCGGCGGCCCGGCCGCAGACCACGGAGCCGTACGAGTGGCAGAGCAGGGAGACCTGCGCGTCACGGCCGACGACGCCGCGCAGCTGCCGTATGAACTCCCGCAGTTCCGGGGCCGCTTCCTCGGCTCGGCCGGTCGTGGTGACCGTCGCGCTCACCGTGCCGGGCGTCTTGTAGCCGAGCCAGGCCACGACCGCGGTGCGGGGGCCGGTCGGGGAGTCCTGGGCGAGTTGGTGCCGTAGCGCGAGGGCCGTCGCGCGGAAGCGGTCGTAGGTGTCGAGTGAGGTGTCCGAGCCCGGGACCAGCACCGCTATGCGGTCGGCGTGGGCCAGGTCGCCGAAGACCTCCGTCGCCCGGCCCGCCCCACGGCCGTCGAAGGCGAGGAGGTGGCGGGAGGGGGCGGCGAGGGAGCGGTCCGCCGCGGCGCGACCGGTGTCCCCGTGAGCGGCCGCCATCCGGGACGCCTCCACCGCGTTCGCCCGGTTGGCCTCGTACGCCTCGCCCAGCGTGGCCGAGGTCACCGGAGCGATGGCCGCGGGCTGCGGCGCGGGGATCTCGGGTCGCGCGGCGCCGGACAGGGGGAACACCACGGCGGCGGTGATGAGAGCGGCCAGGACGGTGCGGCGCCATCTGAGGGCGAGGTGCCGCCGAGTACGCGGCCGTTGGTCCCCCGAACCGCTGCGACCGCTCTCCGTCGCCGCCCTCTCGTCCAGCCCCATGGTCGTCTCCCCTTCCAGTCCGCCCGGCCATCGGGCCTGTCTGGATGGGAAGTTACGGATCAGCGGTTGTCGTCCGCGTCACGCCAGGGAGCTCACCTGCGACGTAGCTCTCAGGTATTACGGGTATGAAGGGGCCGCCGACGACGCGACGCGGCGAAGGACAGCGACGCGCGTCGCGTCGGCACACAGTCTCGCCAGCGGCGCACGGTGCTCGCTCAGGGCGCCGCGGCCCCGAAAGGCGGTGTCACCAGGCCAGTTGCGCGATCTCCTCCGCCACCACCGCGCACGCGTCCGCCGCCGGGTCGATCAGGGGGAAGTGGCCGACGTCCTCCAGGAGCGTCAGGCCCACCACTTCGCCCGCCTTCGCCGCCGCGTCCGCGTAGGACTCGGCGACCGCCTGCGGGACGACGATGTCGGTACGCCCCTGGACGAGGGTGGTGGCGATGCCGGTGGGGAGGAGGAGCGCCGGGTCGGCGTACGGCTGGCGGGCCGCGAACTCGTCCTCGCCGCCCAGGAGTTGACGTACCGCGCCACCGCAGACGTCCAGCTTCTCGGCGACCGCGAAGTCGGCGATCGGGGCGAGGGCGACCACACCGCGCAGGGGCGCGGGGCGGGCCGTGTACCAGGGGGCGTCGGCCGGCAGAAGGTGACGGGCCGCCACCCACAGGGCCAGGTGACCGCCCGCGGAATGGCCCGTGACGACCATGCGGCGCGCGTCGGCCTGCGGGAGGATCTCTCGTACGAGCGCGGGGAGCGCGTCCACCGCGGCCGCCACGTCATCGAAGGTGTCCGGCCAGCGACCCGCGACCGGTACGGCCCTCTCGCCCTCAGCCGGATCGCCCTGCACGCCCGCGACAGCACCGCCCTGAACCCCCGCGCCCGGATCGGCGGTCCCCTCCGTCTCCCGCCCACCGCGCCGGTACTCGACATTGGCCACGGCGAAGCCCCGACGGGCCAGGAAGTCCGCGAACGGGGTCACGTGACGGCGGTCGTACGGTGTCCGCCAGGCGCCGCCGTGCAGGACGACGATCAGCGGCGCGAGGACGCCCGGGATGGCCGGTTCGGGCGTGCGCGGGGCGTAGAAGTCGATCACCTGGTCGGGGTGGTCGCCGTAGGCCGCTGTGGCGTCGGGGTCGACGGGCGGGTGCGAGAAGGCCGACTCCTCTTCGGCGGCGGCTCGTGCTGCGACGTCGTCCGGCATGCTCCAACCTCTCAGCTACGGAACAAAATTGGCGGACCAGGAGAGAAATCGGCCGTTGGCGGGGACGGTATCAGCCCGGTGACGTGCGCCGACAAGGGGATGTCACGCTCGGTGAGGGTGAACGGTTCTGCAGCGCCGCCGCGCCCTCGCACCACAGCGTGCACGCCCCATGACGGCGCCCGCCGGACTCACCGACGACCGAGCCGAGCCGAGCCGACCCGACCCGCCTCGTCACGCAGCCCCGGCCACCGTCTCCCCCAGCACCCGAGCCGCCCGCTCCACATCCCCGAACCCGACATACAGCGGCGTGAACCCGAACCGCAGCACGTCAGGCGCGCGGAAGTCGCCGACGACGCCCCGCTCGACGAGCCGCTTCATGACATCCCCGGCGTCATCGCAACGCAGCGCGACCTGGCTCCCCCGTTCCGCATGCGCGCTCGGCGTCAGGGACTCGACCCGGCCCTCGGGGACGTACGCCGTCACGCACTCCAGGAAGAAGTCCGTCAGAGCGAGGGACTTGGCGCGAACGGACTCGACCGAGACGCCCTCCCACACCTCCAGCGCCGCCTCCAGCGCCAGCATCGAGAGGATGTCCGGCGTCCCGACCCGCCCCCGCAGCGCGCCCGCCGCCGGTTCGTACGCCGGCCGCATGCCGAAGGGCTCGGCGTGGGAGTTCCAGCCGGGCAGCGGAGAGTCGAAACGGTCCTGCAGGTCACGGCGCACATAGAGGTACGCCGGTGAACCCGGGCCCCCGTTCAGGTACTTGTACGTGCAGCCAACCGCCAGGTCCACCCCGTGCTCGTCGAGCCCCACCGGCAGGGCGCCCGCGCTGTGGCACAGGTCCCAGACGGAGACGGCGCCGGCCGCGCGGATCGCGGACGTCAGGGACGGCAGGTCGTGCAGCCGGCCCGTGCGGTAGTCGACGTGGTTCAGCAGCACCGCGGCCGTACGGTCGCCCAGGACCCCCGGTACGTCCGCCGGCGCCACCGGCCGCAGCGTGCAGCCCGTCATCCGGGCGGCGGACTCGGCGATGTAGCCGTCCGTGGGGAACGTCGTCGCGTCAACGACGATCTCGTCCCGACCCACACGCGCCATCCGTACAGCCGCCACAAGTGCCTTGAAAACATTGACACTTGTCGAGTCACCCACCACGATCTGCCCCGCCGCCGCCCCGACCAGCGGAGCGATCAGGTCGCCGATCCGCTCGGGCGCGGTCCACCAGCCGCTCTCCTCCCAGGAACGGATGCGCAGCTCACCCCACTGCCGGCGGACGACGTCCTCCACCCGGCCGGGGACGTGCGCGGGCAGCGCGCCCAGCGAGTTGCCGTCCAGGTACACCACATCGTCGAGCACGAACCGCGAACGCACCCCGGCCAGCTCGTCGGCGGCGTCCAGCTTCTCGGCCCTGACCACTTGCTCAGACATGAGACCTCGCCGTCCACAGCTCGGGAAACACGTTCTTCTGCGCGCGCTTCTCCAGCCAGGCGACCCCGGCGGAGCCGCCCGTGCCGGCCTTGGCCCCCATCGCCCGACGCGTGGCGACCAAGTGATCGTTCCGCCAGCGCCACACCAGCTCGGCGACATCGGTCAACGCCTCGCCCAGCCGGGCCACTTCATCATCCGGCTCGCCGGCGTAGACGGCCGTCCAGGCGGCCTCCACCTCAGGCGACGGCTCGTATCGCAGTGCTATGTCACGTTGCACCACGGCCGCCGGAATCGCGTGCCCGCGCCGCGCGAGGAACCGCAGGACCTCGTCGTACAGGCTCGGCTCGTGCAGTGCCTTCTCCAGCTCGGCGTGGACTCGGGGCGCCCCGCGGTGCGGGACCAGCATGGACGCGGACTTCTCGCCGAGCAGGAACTCCATGCGCCGGTACATGGCCGACTGGAAGCCGGAGCCCTCGCCGAGAGCGCTTCGATACGAGTTGAACTGGGCCGGGGTGAGCTGTCCGAGCGGCTTCCAGGAGGCGTTCAGCGCCTCCAGCTCCCGTACCGAACGCTTCAGCGCATCGATCGCCACCGGTACCCGGTCCTCGCGCAGGGCGTGCGCGGCGGTTTCCCACTCATGGACGATGACGGTGAACCACAGCTCCATCACCTGGGTCGTGACCAGGAAGACCATCTCTCCGGGATCGTCGGAGAGGGTGTGCTGGAGGTGGGTGAGCACGTCCGCCTTGACGTAGTCCTCGTACGGCGTCGTGCCTGCGAAGTCGAGATGCGGGGTCTCGGGCTCGTTCGTCTCGTGAGCCTCTTGGGACATCGCTGTCTCCTGTTGTAACTCCGGGTAGCGGTCCGCCCCTGCCGTTATCGACACGGGGGCCCCGGTCCCCACCCGAATCCTCAGGGGTGTCCCCCGGAAAGTGCAAGGCCCGACTGGATCACAGCCGGACCCGCACTCGAGGCTCCGCCTAGCCCAGCGTCTGGGCCGCCGTGGGCGAGGAGTCCTTCAGGAACTGTGAGCAGCGCTCGTACTCCTCCTGCTCGCCGATCGACCCGGCGGCGCGGGCGAGGGCGTGCAGGGCGCGCAGGAAGCCGCGATTCGGCTCGTGCTCCCAAGGCACCGGGCCGTGGCCCTTCCAGCCGTTGCGGCGCAGGGAGTCCAGGCCGCGGTGGTAGCCCGTACGGGCATAGGCGTACGACTCCACGACGCTGCCCCGCTCGAACGCGTCGTCCGCGAGTTGGGCCCAGGCGAGCGAGGAGGTGGGGTACTTCGCGGCCACGTCCGCGGGGGCCGTGCCGTTCGCGAGCAGTTCGCGTGGCTCGGGGTCGTCGGGGAGGTGCGTCGGGGGCGGGCCCCCGAGGAGGTTTTCATGGATCGTCATGGGTTCCAGTCTGGGGCATGGCGCGCCACTGGGGGTGCCGCGGTCGGCCGTCGGCTGTCTGCGGGCCGGTGGGGGCTGGTCGCGCAGTTCCCCGCGCCCCTTTCGGGGCGCTGAGCGAGCCGCTTCTTCACAGGTTCCCCCTGGAAGTGCCGCGCCGGGTTGTCTGTCGTCTGCGGCTGCGTCGTGGCTGGTCGCGCCCACGCGGCGGAGCCGCATATCGATACAGCCCCGCGCCCCTATCGGGGCGCTATGCGATCCGTTTCTTTACCGGCTCCCCCTCCAGCGGGGGCGCCGTGATCGCCCCGTGCGTACGGCATTCCGGGCGGCGGCAGTCCGGTGGCAACCGCCTTACCGTCGTGAAAGCCAGGGCCGACCCCGCGACCAGCACGACTGCGCAGATGATCATCGCGCGGCCGAAGGCGTCGTTGAAGGCGGTTGGTGAGCGGTAGGCGTCTTCTCCCATTCCGGCGAGCAGGGGGAGTGCCGCGACGGCGATGAGGCCGGCTGCCCTTGCCGCCGCGTTGTTGATGCCGCTGGCCAGGCCTGCGCGGGAGGCGTCCACGGAGCCGAGGACCGTGGCTGTCAGGGGGGCGACCAGGGTGACGAGGCCGAGGCCGAAGACGAGGACGCCGGGCAGGACGTCGGCGGCGTAGGAGGCGTCGGGGCCGACGCGCAGCATCAGGAGCAAGCCGGCGGCGCACACGAGGGGGCCGACGGTGAGGGGGATGCGGGGGCCGATGCGTTCGCCGAGTTCGCCGGAGCGGGCGGAGAGCAGGAGCATCAGGACGGTCGTGGGCAGCAGAGCTGTGCCGGCGGCTAGGGCGGAGTAGCCGGCGACGACCTGGAGCTGGAGGACGGCCAGGAAGAAGAAGCCGCCGAGGGCCGCGTACACGCACACGGTGACCAGGTTGACCGCGGTGAACTGGCGGGACGCGAAGATCCCGAGCGGCATCATCGGATCGGGCCGCCGTTTCTCGACGTACACGAAGGCGATCCCGGCGGCGACGCCCGCGATCGCGGTGACGGTGACGACGAGGGAGCCGCTCCGGGCCTCGATCAGCGCGTATGTCACCAGGGCCAGGGACAGCGCGCCGAGCGTCGCGCCGAGGACGTCGAAGCGGCCGTGCTTGCGGCCGTCCCCGGACTCGGGGACGTGGCGCAGGGCGATGGGGGCGCAGAGCAGCGCCAGCGGGACGTTGAGGAGGAATACCCAGCGCCAGCCGGGGCCGTCGACCAGCCAGCCGCCGAGGAAGGGGCCGACGGCCGCGCCGATGCCGCCGAAGCCGGACCACAGGCCGACGGCCCGGCCCCGGTCGTCGGGGTGGAAGGAGGCCTGGATGAGGGCGAGGGAGCCGGGTGTGAGGAGCGCGCCGCCGATGCCCTGGAGGGCCCGCGCGGCGATGAGGAAGCCGGCGTTCGGGGCGAGCCCGCACAGCAGCGAGGCCACGGCGAACCAGATGACGCCGATGACGAAGATCTTGCGGCGGCCGTACGTGTCACCCAGGGAGCCGCCGAGGAGGATGAGCCCGGCGAGCGTGAGCATGTACGCGTTGACCGTCCACTGGAGGGCGGACAGGTTCGCGTCGAGGTCTTCGCCGATCCGGGGGAGGGCGACGTTGACGACGGTCGAGTCCAGCAGGGCCATGCTGGAGCCGAGGACGGTGGTGAGCAGGATCCACTTGCCCTGCGGGGAGGCGATCCGGACGTCGGGCATGCCCACAGGTATACAGCGAGCCCGGCGCCGTAGACAGGCGCCGGGCTCATTGCGGACGGACGTACGACTACTTGATCTTCGTGCCAGTGGAGCGCAGGTTCCCGCAGGCCTCGAGGACGCGCTTGGCCATGCTCGCCTCGGCCAGCTTGCCCCAGGTGCGCGGGTCGTAGGTCTTCTTGGAGCCGACCTCGCCGTCGACCTTGAGGACGCCGTCGTAGTTCTTGAACATGTGGTCGGCGACGGGACGCGTGAAGGCGTACTGCGTGTCCGTGTCGATGTTCATCTTGACGACGCCGTTCTCCAGCGCGGTCGCGATCTCCTCGGCGGTGGAGCCGGAGCCGCCGTGGAAGACGAAGTCGAAGGGCTGGGAGCCGGCCGGCTGACCGTACTTCGCGGCGACGCCGTCGTTCAGCTCCTTCAGGAGCTCGGGGCGGAGCACGACGTTGCCCGGCTTGTACACGCCGTGGACGTTGCCGAAGGAGGCGGCGAGCAGGTAGCGCCCCTTCTCACCGAGGCCGAGCGCCTCGGCCGTGCGCATGGCGTCGTCGACCGTCGTGTAGAGCGAGTCGTTGATCTCGTGCGAGACGCCGTCCTCCTCGCCACCGGTCGGGGTGATCTCCACCTCGAGGATGATCTTCGCGGCGCGGGCGCGCTCGAGGAGCTCCTGCGCGATGGAGAGGTTGTCGGCGAGGGTCTCGGCGGAACCGTCCCACATGTGCGACTGGAACAGCGGGTTCTCACCGCGCGCGACGCGCTCCTCGGAGACGGCGATCAGCGGACGGACGTACCCGTCGAGTTTATCCTTCGGGCAGTGGTCCGTGTGCAGGGCGACGGTGATGTCGTACTTCTTGGCGACGATGTGCGCGAACTCGGCCAGGGCCACCGCACCGGTCACCATGTCCTTGCTGTGCTGACCGCCCAGGAACTCGGCGCCACCCGTCGAGATCTGGATGATGCCGTCGCTCTCCGCCTCCGCGAAACCGCGCAGGGCCGCGTGCAGGGTCTGGGACGAGGTCACGTTGATGGCCGGGTAGGCGAACCTGCCTGCCTTCGCCCGGTCGAGCATCTCGTAGTAGACCTCGGGGGTTGCGATGGGCATCTGTCCGCTCCTTGATTGTGCGGGTGGCGTTCTGCTGGATTTACGGCCCTGACCTAGGGGGCGACGTCATCGTCGGCCCCATCTTTCCAGACAGGACCGGATGATCGGGACGCCCCGTCAGTCCAGTCCCAGCTCGTCCTTCGAGTAGGCGTAGCGGTACGGCACCCCCGCGCCCTCCTGGATCTTCTCGGCGGCGCCGGTCGCCCGGTCGACGATCGTCGCGACGGCGACGACCTCGGCACCGGCCTCGCGCACGGCCTCGACGGCGGTGAGCGGGGAGCCGCCGGTGGTGGAGGTGTCCTCGACGACGAGAACGCGGCGGCCGGCGATGTCCGGCCCCTCGACCCGCCGCTGCAGCCCGTGCGCCTTGGCGGCCTTGCGGACGACGAAGGCGTCCAGCGTCCGCCCGTGCGCGGCGGCGGCGTGCAGCATGGCCGCGGCGACCGGGTCGGCGCCCATGGTGAGGCCGCCGACCGCGTCGAAGTCGAGGTCGGAGGTGAGGTCGAGCAGCACCTGCCCGACCAGCGGGGCGGCCTCGCCGTCGAGGGTGATCCGGCGCAGGTCGACGTAGTAGTCGGCCTCGATACCCGAGGAGAGGGTCACCTTGCCGTGCACCACGGCCTTGTCCTTGATCTGCCGCAGCAGCGCGTCGCGTACGTCCGTCGTCATGTCTGCCAGCTTAGACAGCTCTCAGGCTGCGCCAGCTCCAGGTGGTCGAGGCCTCCAGCGGCTCCAGCGGGGTCACGAGGCGGGGCAGGCTGTTGAGCCCGTCCGGCGGCCCGGTCTGCGGCTCGACGCATACGGCCGCCTCCTGCTCGTCGTACACGACGACCCACTCCTCGCCGCTCCTGACGGTCAGCTCCAGCCGCTCCGGCCAGGTGAGGGTGACGTCGACGCCGCCGGGCATGCCGAAGCAGTCGTCCCAGGGCCCGGGCTTCGGCTCGATCCGGTTACCGGTCGGCAGATGATCGTCGCCGCGCTCCTCCTGCCAGGTGGGGGCGAAGTCGAGGACGACGCCCTCGCTCTCACCGAGCTTCCGGTTGAACCACGGGTGCCAGCCGATCTGCGCCGGGAAGGACGACTCGTACGTCTCCACGGACATGGTGAGGATGAGGGAGTCCTCGGCGAGGGCGACGACCTGGGTGACCCGGCCGGGGTAGGGCCAGGGGTCGATTAGGTCGTACGTGATGACGGCCTCGTTCGCCGTCCTGCGGGCGGTGCGCCAGGCGCCGTCGCGGGCGGTGCCGTGGATGGCGTGCGGCGGGGAGTTGAGCGGCAGCTGGTGGACCGTGGCCCCGTCCCGGAACCGTCCGTCCCGGATCCGCCCGCACCACGGCACCATCGGAAAGCACCCGAACCGCTCCCCCTGCCGCAGCAGTTGATCCCCACCGACCCGCAGCCCACCGACCCGCCCGCCGTTCCCCGGCTGCACGGTCACCTCCGCGTCACCCGCGGTCAGCGTGATGTCTTCACTACTCACGGCACGACCCTACTGGGCGGATCAAGAGGCCGTCCGGTACCTCTCGACGCCGGTCCGCGCATTCCAGCCAGTCCGGCGTTCGAGAACGAGCACGGCCATCCCCAACCCCCACCCACCCGCTGGGGGCGCCTCGCTTCTCAGCGCCGGTCCGCGCATCCCAGCCCGTCCGGCGTTTGAGGACGAGGCCGTTCAGGCCGAAGCGGGGGTCTGGGGGCGGCAGCCCCCAGGGATGGGACGG